>DAIPZX010000295.1:0-3353 GCA_036781995.1 Massilibacteroides sp.
CGTTGAAGAAACCGACAAAGACTTTCGGTGATTTTACTTCTTTGCCTTTCAGCGCACCGTGTGCTTTCGAGTCGCGCGTCAACGTATCGGCTACACCACCGAAGCAAACCAACGAACCGATATTACTACGGTCTCCCCGAGTCATATCGATACCTGTTTTCCAATCGGAATGTTCTATTGAGCCGACAATAAGACCTTTACGGTCGTTATTATTGAATACGGTAGCCACCTCATAACTGCGCAACTTATCAAAAGTCAGCGGATGAGACTGGTAACGAATCCAACAATCGTTATCGAAAGGCTGGAACAACGCGCGGTTATCTCCTTCGGCAAGTAAAGCAGGCATACGGTCGATGGTAACCGGAGCCATATAGTTCGATTCGACATCCGTATTTCCTCCCTGAAGCGTAAATTCCGTCAATAAATAATCTTTCTCCGGATAGACGTAGAACGATTGAACCAATGTAGGCAGATTACTATCGGTATAGGTAACCTGCAATAATGATCCTTCGCCAAAAGCGTCGTTAATAGCGGTTACTTTCGACCGACTGCTCTTGTAGTCACGGGTTGTAACCAATTTGCCGTCCAGCTTGTACGAGGCATAGACACCATCGGAAAGAAGTTGATTCTCTTTCTCAATGCGATACCCTTTCTGCTCCTGATCATAGCTGACGGCCCATTTCCCTGAAGAAACCGACGGTTCAGCACAAGACATAGCCAAGGCAAGTAATAGCAACAGATTTAAATAAATGAGTTTCATGTATTGATAATTAATTATTGTTCTGTAATCAGTAGGACAGTACTTTCATATGTGTTTCCAATCTTCAGGCTGATACCGGCATTCATCAGATAATCGCCGGGAAAAACCTGCCCATCTCCGTAGAAAGAACTGCCTCCGGCTTTATTCAATTCGGTAATCTTATACATTTTAGTCGGGTCGAGCCCTTTCAACTTGGTTTCAAAAAAAGTTGTACGTCCGTGGTATTTCAGGCTGTAGGCAAAAAACACCGATTCCTTTTTATCTTTCGATATATACATCTGCGAAGCCCATCCCGTTCCGTTGTAAGGCGATTTAAGCCGATAGAGATCACCCATTTGTACGATCGGACGGATACGTTTATAGTTCTTGACAGCCTGTTTAGCAAAAGGCAGCTCGTCGCCGGTCAAATCCTTCGGTTGCAATTCCATACCCAGGCGTCCTGTCATGGCTACATCAAAACGGAATTTCAGCGGCGCCATCATACCCGTTTGATGGTTCGGAGTGGTCGAAACATGCGATGCCGTAGCTTTTGCCGGAAAGAATAGGTTCGTGCTGTATTGGATGAATATACGGTCTAACGAGTTGGTGTTATCGCTTGGCCAGAACTCATCGTGGTATTTCAAAGCGCCGAAGTCCAAACGTCCGCCACCGGAAGAACATAGCTGAATCATAACGTCCGGATGATTGGCACGAATTCGCTCATAAGTACTGTATAACCCTTTTGTATACTCGATCCAAAAATGGGTCTGATCTTCTTTAGATAAATAATCGGAACCAAAATTGTCGACATGCCGGTTAGCGTCCCATTTAATATAGGAAATATGAGGAGACAGGGAAATTACATCATCGAATGTCTTTACCACAAAGTCCTGCACTGCCGGATTACTCAGGTCGAGCAACCACTGATTACGCATCGGGATAATATCCCGTTTGCCACTCTTTACAATCCATTCCGGATGTTTCTCTGCCAACTCACTCTTCGGGCTTACCATTTCCGGTTCGATCCATATTCCAAACTTCAGTCCTTTGTTTACAGCGTATTGCGCTAAGTAATTGATGCCACGCGGTAGTTTCTTTTTATTCACCTGCCAGTCGCCCAAACCAACCTTATCCGAGTTGCGCGGATATTTATTGGCAAACCAACCATCATCAAGTACAAACATTTCAATACCAAACGCAGCAGCAGCATCAATCATATCCGTTATCGTCTTCTCCGTAAAGTCGAAATAAGCACCTTCCCAACTATTCAGGACAATCGGTAATTCCTGATCACCATGAGCCAGCGCATAATTACGCGACCAGTCATGCAGATTTCTGGAAACCTGTCCTTTACCTGTAGAACTGTAAGTCCACACCATTTCCGGGGTTTGCAATACTTTGTCCGGTTCCAGATAATAAGTTGAGGCAAAATCATTCATGCCGGTCAGCACATGCAGCCTGTCGCATTCATCCACTTCAAAAGAGTTCAGATAGTTGCCCGACCAGGCTAAAGAGCCACCATATACTTCACCCATATCTTCATAAGCCGGACCGTTTAGCGACAGCAGGAAAGAAGCATTTTCAGATTGTGCAGTCCGTATCCCTTTCTTCGACTCTACCCGTTTGACACCGGAAGTCAGTTGTTCTTCCACTAACTGCATTTCAGAGGCCCATGAGCCGTGAAAGTGAGTCAGATAATACGAGTCGGCATGCAAGGGAAGGTAAGCGGATGCCATATTTTCGACAGCCAGCCGAGTATTCTCCTGATGAGAAATCGAAACAGACTGGCAAATCACATTCTCTTGCTGATAGGCTGTGAAATTCAGATTGACGAACACCGGATACAGTGGATCTTTCAGTTGTATCACGGTTTCCACTCTGTTTGCGTCGATATTCTTTACCGAATGATTCACATATAATAATTCGGTTGTCTGAACACCATCCGTATGCGTCAGTTTCAGTGCCGGACTGAGGAAAAGACGCCCTCCATAGGCAGGGTAAATATCGGGAGCATACCCGGTGCCGTTATCTGCTTGTTCTTTAAACTTCTTGTTAAGGAAAGGGGATGTATGCTGAAATTTATCTCCAAAATAATGATATACGACCTTCTTATCCGGAGAAATAGAAAAGATCATATTCAAATCGTTCGTAGAGACAGATATGATATCCGCATCTGTTTCCTGAGAAGAAACAGGTATACATCCCAGTAGGAGAGTAACAGTTAGCAATAGTATTTTCATGTCTATTTTTTTATTCGATTTATTCAAGGTTTATTATGCGAACTAAATCAATATGCAGAATCCGAAAAAGCACGGATTCGCCAATTATTTGTACTTACATACTTAATTTATAAAAGAATAATATAATTGCAACAAATACATCATTTTTTGACGCATTTGTTGCAGGGTTATTGCTTCTGCATGAGGTGGAAGGGCAAAGCCCGATTATCGATAAAATAATCCATGCGCTTCCTTGTAATGGTAACTATTCAGCCATTCAACTTAACAAGGGGTATAGTCTTTTTCAGAAATGAGTATACTCGTTTCAGAAAATGAGTACACTCATCATTTACAGAATCCGGTTGACTGACCAAAATTTTGGCTGTTACTTGCAA
>DAIPZX010000296.1:0-3346 GCA_036781995.1 Massilibacteroides sp.
TGTTTTATGGGGTCAACCCGAAAACTTTTATTGTTGGATTGCTTGGCGGATTTTCAAAAGTCGAACTAATAAATCTTCTAATAAATCCAGTCTGAGCATATTGCTACCGTCTGATTTTGCAATTTCCGGATTAGGGTGTGTTTCTATGAAAAGACCATCTACACCTACGGCTACGGCAGCTTGAGAAATAGTTGATATAAGATTTGGCAATCCTCCGGTAATTCCAGATGTTTGATTAGGTTGTTGCAAAGAATGTGTCACATCCATAATAACAGGGAATCCAAACTGTTGCATTGTAGGGATACTACGATAATCTACTATGAGGTCGCCATATCCGAATGTTGTCCCTCTTTCTGTAAGCATAATATTTTTGTTTCCAGCGTCTACTACCTTTTGTGTAGTGAATTGCATGGCTTCTGGTGAAAGAAATTGCCCTTTTTTTATATTTACGACCTTTCCTGTTTTAGCGGCAGCTATCAGTAAATCCGTTTGACGGCAAAGAAACGCAGGGATTTGAAGTATATCTACATATTCTGCAGCCATAGTAGCCTCTGTTGTTTCATGAATGTCTGTTACTACAGGGATGCTAAATGTTTCTTTGACTTTTCGTAATATTTTCAGGGCCTTTTCGTCTCCGATACCTGTGAATGAATCTATACGGGAACGGTTTGCTTTCCGGTATGAACCTTTAAAAATATAAGGAATATTGAGTTTGGTCGTAATCTCTACAATATGCTCTGCTATCTGCATTGCGATATTTTCACTTTCTATGGCACAGGGACCGGCCATTAGAAAAAAGTTCCTGTTTTGTTTGAAATTGTCAATCGTTATCATTTTGTTGTTGATTTAATAAAGTTAGAATACGGTCTATTTTTTCTTCCAGAGGCAATCCTGCATTTATCCAATGGATAGTAAATCCACGCCTTTCCATTCCTCGGAACCAGGTCATCTGGCGTTTGGCGAATTGGTGTATTGCTATTTCCAGTTCGCGAACCATATTATCGTAGCTTATTTTTTTCGTTACGTAAAGTGTAACATACTTATACTCTAATCCGTAATAAAGTAAATCTTCTGCGGCAATTCCTGTGTTCAGGATTTTTTTGATCTCTTCAATCATTCCTTCGTCCAATCTGTCTTGTAACCGTTTGGATATTTTAGAGCGCCGAAGTTCTCTCTCTATATCAATGCCTACAATAAGACTATTTATTGGATTGTATTCATTCTGACCGGGAGAAGTCTGTTTATAATACGCTTCTATCTCTATTGCACGTATGGCACGCTGAGCAGAGTCGACATCTGTTTTGTTATGGAGCGTTTTATAGTCGGCAAGGATCTGAGTAAGTTCAATCAGACTTTTCCCTTTCAGCGAGTTGCGTAATTCTTTGTTTTCGGGAACATCCAACAGCTTATATCCCTTCAGTACGGCTTCGATATACATGCCGGTGCCCCCACATAAAACAGGGGTTTTCCCTTTTTGTTTGATTGTTTCGAAGGCTTTGTGGAAGTCATGTTGATATTCGAATACATTGTATTTATAACCGGGATCACAAATATCAATCAGATAGTACGGGATTGTTTTATCTTCAACGATATAGTCTGATAGGTCTTTACCTGTTCCGATGTCCATTCCTCTATAAATCTGGCGGGAATCTCCACTGATTATTTCTGTGTTTAAACGAGCCGCCAAGTGAGTTGCTAAAGTCGTCTTTCCGGATGCCGTCGGACCTATAATTGTTATTAGTTCGTATTCTTGCATGATAGAGCAAAGATAATAAAAAAGCCGCGTCGTTTTAGGCGCGGCTTTTTTTATCATTTTTACCGGAATTATCCGTTAACTTGTGCCATGTGAGCGATCAAACCAAGAACTTTGTTTGAATAACCCCATTCGTTGTCATACCAAGAAACAACCTTAACAAAGTTGGGTGTCAATTGGATACCAGCTTTAGCATCGAAGATAGAAGTACGTGGGTCCGTTAAGAAGTCTGAAGAAACAACTTCGTCTTCTGTGTAACCAAGGATACCTTTCAATTCACCTTCAGAAGCTTCTTTCATTGCTGCACAAATTTCAGCATAAGAAGTAGCTTTTTCCAAGTTAACTGTTAAGTCAACTACAGAAACGTCCAAAGTAGGAACGCGGAAAGCCATACCGGTCAATTTACCATTCAATTGAGGAATAACTTTACCTACAGCTTTAGCAGCACCTGTAGAAGAAGGGATAATATTGCCGGCAGCAGCACGACCACCTCTCCAGTCTTTAACTGAAGGACCGTCAACTGTTTTCTGTGTAGCAGTTGTAGCATGTACTGTAGTCATCAAACCATCTTTGATACCGAATTTATCATTCAATACCTTAGCGATAGGAGCCAAACAGTTAGTAGTACAAGAAGCGTTAGAAACAAATTGAGTTCCTTTTACGTATGAACCCAGGTTCACACCGCAAACGAACATAGGCGTGTCGTCTTTAGAAGGAGCTGACATAACAACATATTTAGCACCGGCATCGATATGACCCTGAGCTGATTCTTTAGACAAGAATAAACCTGTTGATTCAACAACATATTCTGCGCCAACTGCATTCCATTTCAAATCAGCTGGGTTTCTTTCTGCTGTTACGCGGATTGAGTTACCGTTTACAACCAGATTTCCGTCTTTTACTTCAACTGTTCCATCGAATCTTCCGTGGATAGTGTCATATTTCAACATGTAAGCCATGTAATCAACACTGATAAGGTCGTTGATTCCAACTACCTGAATGTCGTTTCTGCCTTGAGCAGCACGGAACACTAAACGTCCGATACGACCGAAACCGTTAATACCTACTTTAATCATTGTAATAAAACTTTATTATGGGTTATAAAAAAATAATTTTTCAACCTGAAATTAACAACCACAAGGGGTTGCACAAGAGATTAATGATATAAACATCATCCAAAAAACTGTGAAAACAATTGTTTTTTGTTTCATCCTATATTTACTTTATCTACTGCAAATTTAGTCATGTTTTTTCGAAAGTCCTTATATATAGGAAGGAAAAATATGCCCTCTAACATAAATTAATTCTAAAAGTTACACTTTTTTACGTGTGAATAATCCGGCTGCGATCTGTGTTGCTTTTTTTATTCCCCATGAGAGTAAGATTGGCTTAGCTATATCCCACGCAACGGGTAATAACAGTTTTCCAACCGGAATAAAATCTGAAAAAGAGAGGCTTTCTGTCGTGGTTGTTTCAGCTTGACCCTCCGATTGAGTAGAAGCCTCTTTGTTTTCTTTTTTTGCAGGCGGGGCAAAAAGCATAGAGGAGACGAAGGATAAAAGCAAACTCCCGGCATTTTGTTGTACATAAACA
>DAIPZX010000297.1:0-3335 GCA_036781995.1 Massilibacteroides sp.
CATCGAACTACCGTTATTCAGGCGATAGTTCGTTCGTGGCACACTACACTTTTACTCCTCCGATGAGCCCTACAACGGCTCCGATGGCGTAAATAAGTTTCGTGGCGGGATCAAAATAGGATGTTACCATGTTAGTAGCATCGGTTATTCCCTGCATACCGTTGCCTTGGGCAGATACCCCTAATACACTTAGCAGTAATACTGCTGAAAACAATACTCTTTTTTTCATTGTCGAAAAATTAAAATGTGATACATAAAAATGAATTCGACAGCGAATATACAGTCTATAAAATGTTGATCTAAAGCCTTGACGATGCGTTACATCGTATGTCATCATGTGTCATCAATAGCTGAAAAAAAGAGCTGTTTTTTGAGTTGTCACACATATTTTCCAAGATCAAAAGACCTCATATCCTCCTCCTTTCTCTTGGATTTTCTAACTGTCAGCGGCGAGCCGTCATCATCCAGACAATCACTCATCAGCTTTTCCACGTTATCCAGATTACTTACCTGATTCGTGAAAAACTCAAATAAATCAGTATCCCTAATGCTGTGTATCGTTTTTGCAGCCTCAATAATCTGCTGTTCATTATCTGTAGAAACGGTCAGCACGCCGATAGCATTCGCCATCTGTTCGTAAGTGAGTCCGGTAGAAAAATCCGGGTCAAGCCCGGGAGCCAGATCATCCATCAACTCAAACCGTTCCTGCTCTTCCAGTACTTCTCCCGGAGTAGCTGCTTTAGGCGATAAGCCTGATTCTACCTCCTCATCTGATATATCGGGCTCTTCGCCTATAAATCCGGAAGGCTCCAGCTTTTCGCTATGCGCCGGAATTTTTGCAGCAAGCTTAGGGTCATCCAGATATACCACCGTCGTTTTTCCGACTACATCGCTTATTTCTTTTTCCGTTACGATAGCCATAACAGATTCAGGCGTATCTTTGGGTAGATGAACCGGTATTTTATCCCATATTCCAAATAGTTTCCGTTTGAACAATACAATCCAAACCTTGTATAATACATAACCGGCAACAGCCAGCTTAACTATAAAATGCAAATCGGTTTCCATTGTTGTGATCTTTATAATAGTAAATCCGAATTGCTCCGGTACATATCGTTAATTTCTTCTTTATATTCTTTCAAATGGTTCTCCAATACATTATCAATAAAATTGGGCACACTGATATCTTTGGCGATGATCCCGAGAATCTTTGATATCTTATCATACAACTCCGCACTGATATAAGTCTGGCGTTTGGTGCCGGCATTCTTCTGAAGGAATAAAGCTTTATAGTCTTTCGGTTCCCGCCGACGTTTTGATTTCAGTTGTACAGTTTCTCCTTTCCGGTTATCTTCCAAAGACTTTTCTGCTACAGGAATCTCTTCCGTATCTTTTTCCGGAACCGTTTCTTCTTTAAATGGCGGTGTATTCCCCAATCGTGGTATATCCCCTGTCATCATGGATTTGATAAGGTCTTCGTCCACATCTACTTCTTTTCTTTTTGCCATGTGATCAGAATTTTAAGGTTTTACATAGTTCCTCGACTAACTCATCAATATAACTTCCCTTCAGCATTTTAGCTGGAGGGGCGAAAAGCGTACTTCTGAAAAACGGCTTCCCTTTCATGGATAGCTCCTTGTCGAACCTCCTTGATTCGGGGATTACCGTTTTCAGTACTTTTAGGTTAAGCCTCTCCATGATTTTTCGGTAGGCATCATACACTTCCGTACTGGCCCGCCTGTCCACTTTGTTCCAGAAGAAGTAAAAGTCCTTTAGGGGTATTCCATTTTTTCCTTTCAGGTAATCGAGCACAGCCGTGGCAAACGACATTGTACTTTGCATCACCATCCTGTCGGCGACAATGGGTGTCAATACATAGTCCATATTGATAATCGTTTTGAATACACCTTCCGATGACAGGCTGCCCGGAAGGTCGACCAGAATAATGTCGAGGTCGGGAGTAGTCTCCAATAGCTCATTGATCTTATCCCTGGCTCCGGCAGGACTGGATTCTACTATCGGGTATGCTTTTTTCTGTACCTTTTCCCATTGGATCATCATTAACTGTTTATATTCATCGGTTTTTTCTACCGTCTGCATATCCCTTTGACGCATATGGCTTACGCTCTGCTGAAGGGTATCGCAATCAATGACCGCCACATTTTTGTCTTTTACATAATGAAGATAACTCGCCAATAGGATAGTTACTGTCGATTTGCCAACGCCGCCTTTCTGGTTGCTCATGGCTACTAATAATGTTTGTTTCATCTTAAAATTATTTTCAGTTAAAAAATCACTTATTATCCGGCTTCATTATATTGCTGCCTTATTGCAATGCAGCATTATTATAATATCACGTGGATGTATTCTTGTCTTGTTGCCACCATGCACCAATGCACCACCATCACAATATGTCAATGCATTATTACCATGAGGCCTTGTCATATTCCTGCATGCTTGCGAGAATGCCCTAAAACATCATTGCCCTGCTGCATTATCCTATTATTATATTGGCGCGTCAACACTCAGGTGCATCGCTATCCTTTTGCACTGGTGCATCGCTATCGCAATGCCATAAAATGATATTGCCCCGACGCACGCCTGCATTGCCACAGGCAAATAAATACTTAATTCATCTTTTTTCCATTCATTTTTCCTCCACGGACGATGTATGACACCGTATGTCGTCCCGTTACACCATCTAACCTATTTTATACACAGACAGTTAACTCTAATTTTGCATTTGTAATGACATCCGGTTACGACAATGATGAAAGCAATCAGAAAATCTCAGTACTTACGCAGGCGAAGCACAATTTGCAGCAGGCAAATTCATGTTCCTGAGAACATAGCAAGTTGTGTTCCTTGCAGCACGAAATACTTCTTGCAGCGCGGAACAACTTGCCACTCGCCTTACGGCTCGGGGGCGATTTACTCCAAAGTCGTCAATCGTGCCGGAAGATCACTAACAGCTAAATGTTGCCAGTATGAATGACGGAAACAAAGACAAAAAAAATAAACAGGTAGGACGGAAAACGAAAATGAATCCTTCCAAATACCGATATACAGTTAATCTGAATGATGAAGAAAATGACAAATTCCGCCTCCTTTTGGAACAATCCGGAATAGAAAATATAAGCCGTTTTATTCATCATGCTATCTTTTCGAAAGAAATGAAGATTGTAAAAGTGGATAAAGCGACAATGGATTATTACATCCGGCTAACCAATTTCTATCATCAATTCCAAATGATAGGGAATAATTATAACCAAACGGTGAAAGCCTTAAAGACCAATTTCAGTGAAAAAAGAGCGCTGGCTCTACTCTATAAACTT
>DAIPZX010000298.1:0-3331 GCA_036781995.1 Massilibacteroides sp.
TCGGGCAATGTTACAGGAGTGGCATAATGTTGTTCTACAACCTGACGGATATCTTCCACATAATGAAAAGAAAGACCTTTCAGATAGTCTGCTTTGATTTCGTCTACATCTTTCCGGTTCTCCGCACAAAGAATAATATCTTTAATACCTGCCCGTTTAGCTGCAAGAATCTTTTCTTTGATTCCGCCTACAGGAAGAACCTTTCCTCGCAGGGTTATCTCTCCTGTCATGGCTAAATTGGCTTTCACTTTTCGTTGCGTAAAAGCGGAAACCAACGAAGTTACCATGGTAACACCGGCGCTTGGTCCGTCTTTCGGAATAGCACCTTCGGGCACGTGTATATGCACATTCCAATTCTCAAACATATCTTCTTTGATGCCAAACAGGTTTGTATGAGAACGGATGTATTCAAGCGCCAGCATGGCAGATTCTTTCATCACCGCGCCCAAATTTCCGGTAAGTGTGAGCTTTTCCCCCTTACCTTTGCTCAGGCTGGATTCAACAAAAAGGATTTCACCGCCAACAGCCGTCCAGGCTAATCCGGTAACAACACCGGCATATTCGTTTCCCTGGTATTTATCACGCGTATATTCCACAGCGCCCAGAAACTCTTTCACCAACTCAGGCGTTACCTGTACGGCAGAATCATCCCCCAATGCAAAACGCTTGGCTATTTTGCGCACTACTTTAGCAATCTTCTTATCCAACTCGCGCACACCGCTTTCACGGGTGTAGGATTCGACAATCAATTGCAACGTTTTCTTAGGAAAAGCAACCTTGTTTTTCGGAATGCCGTGAACCTCCAATTGCTTGGGGACAAGATGCCTGGCTGCAATCTCAACTTTTTCTTCCATGATATAACCGCTAACCTCGATTAATTCCATACGGTCAAGCAAGGGTTGAGAGATTGTATTCAGATTATTCGCCGTTGCAATAAACATCACCCGGCTCAGATCATAATCAATATCCAAGTAATTATCATGAAAAGTCGTGTTCTGCTCCGGATCAAGCACTTCCAGCAAAGCCGAAGAAGGATCTCCTTTAAAGTCGCTCGTTATTTTATCAATTTCGTCCAGCACAAACACAGGATTGGATGTTCCGGCCTTTTGTATGTTTTGTATAATACGGCCGGACATGGCGCCGATATACGTGCGGCGATGACCGCGTATCTCTGCTTCATCATGAAGACCTCCTAAAGACACGCGTACATATTTTCTGTTCAGCGCCTCTGCCACCGATTTTCCAAGAGAAGTTTTACCCACTCCCGGAGGTCCATACAAACAGATAATCGGAGATTTCATATCCCCTTTCAGTTTCAGAACGGCAAGATGCTCAATAATACGCTCTTTCACCATTTCCAGTCCGTAATGATCCCGGTTCAGCACCTTTTCAGCACGTTTCAGATTAAAATTATCTTTACTGTATTCATTCCAGGGAAGATTCACAATGGTCTGAACATACTGTGCTTGTATTGAAAAATCAGGAGATTGAGGATGTAAACGTTCTAATTTGCGAACTTCCTTTTCAAAAATTTCGTTCACTTCTTCAGACCATTTCTTTTTCGCCCCCTTAGCTCTAAGCTCCTTGATTTCCAATTCGTTGATATTTCCTCCCAGTTCCTCCTGTATCGTCTTGATCTGCTGTTGCAGAAAATATTCCTTTTGCTGTTGGTTGATATCTTCATGCGTTTTCATTTGAATAGCAGTCTTAAGCTCGATCAATTGATACTCCCTGTTCAGAATAAAAAGCAACCTGTAAGCCCGTTCCTTCAAATTGTCTATCAGCAGCAGTTGTTGCTTTTCTGTTGCTCCGCTGGGGATATTACTTGCGGAAAAGTTGATTTGATATTGAATGTTTTTATTGTTTTTTATAGAAAATATCAAATCACGCGGCGGATTAGCCATCGCATTCATCATCTTTATGGTCAAATCCTTAATCGTAGAGATCAAAGCCTCAAACTCACGATCTTTCTTTTCGGGCAGAATTTCTTCCAGCAAAGTAATATTTCCACTCCAATAAGGCTCGGTTTCCGTCAGGCTGTTCAGCGCAAAACGCTTTTTACCTTGCAGAATAACAGTAGTTGACCCGTTCGGCATGTCTAATACGCGAACAATCTCTCCTATCACCCCTATTGAATGCAGATCATCCATATCCGGATCTTCCACATCCCCGTCTTTCTGACAAACTACGCCGATCAATATTTTCTTTTGTGCGGCTTCTCTAATAAGCTTCATCGATTTCGGGCGACCAACAACGACAGGGATTGCGACTCCCGGGAAAAGCACCATATTACGAAGTGGTAAAATCGGAACCACAGAACCAACCTTATCCATTCCTCCCATAAAATCCTCATCCACATCACATTCTGTCAATATTGGCATCACAACACCAATATTATCTTCTAAATCGTCATACGATTCGTCTGTAAATAATCTCGTTTTATTTTTCATCATATAGAATATCCATTGTAACAGTAAATTACAATAAATGTGCCAAAGTTACGTCATTTAGATCAAATTCCATTACTTTTGAACCACTCAATCCGATAGAAAGTATGTCAAATTCATTTTTTCAGTTCAAAAAATTCACAATTCATCAGGATAAATGCGCCATGAAAGTCGGTACGGATGGCGTTTTATTAGGAGCATGGGTCACTGTTTCCGGAAAAAAGAAAATAGCAGATATAGGAACCGGAAGCGGATTAATCGCATTGATGCTTGCCCAACGTTCAGAGGCCGAGATTCACGCGATCGACATCGACTCTTCCGCTTGTTCGCAAGCAACGGAAAATAGCGCAGGCTCCCTATTCAGTAACCGTATTCAGGTTTATCACATTTCGCTGAATGCCTTTGCCGCCCAAAGCAACAACCTGTATGATCTGATTGTATCCAATCCGCCCTATTTCAAAGCCTCTCTCCTGTCTCCCGTTCACGAACGGAATCTGGCACGACACAATGACAGCCTCAGCCTGAAATCACTGATTGAAGACAGCCTGAAACTCCTATCCCCCCGGGGATGCATCGCCCTGATTCTGCCCTGCGACCGGGAAGAGGAGTTGAATCGTTTAGTTGCAGAGTTCAAGCTGTTTTTTAGTCGGAAAACATACATACGCCCTGTTCCCGATGCACCCCGCAAGCGGATTTTAGCAGAAATAACCCGATGCGATTCCGGAAGCGAGCAAAACGAACTGACCATCGAAGAGTCTCGCCACGAATACACGAAGGAATACATTGATCTTACAAAAGATTTTTATTTAAAAATGTAGGCAGTTTATTTTCAAAAAAACGAGTGAAATCGTCAAACAAATTTTTCATTTCCTCAGTCAGAGAAA
>DAIPZX010000299.1:0-3329 GCA_036781995.1 Massilibacteroides sp.
CTATATTATTTATCCGGATAAAGATAAGGATAAATCTTCAAAACCCGATTTTATGCTGCACTTTCAGCAACGTTATTGATGCTACTCCGAAAGTCTTTCATAGGTTTGTTTTATCTACTTATAGACATTATCTGTTTGACAGGCAGTGTTTATCCCCTTATATTTGTGGTAAGAAACAACAACATATAAAAAAAATTAAGTATTATGAAAACGTTAGATTATCTTCATTTAGATGCTGCCGGAGCAGCCAAAGTAACAACAGCCTTACAACAGTTATTAGCGGACTATCAGGTGTTCTACACCAATTTGCGCAATTTCCACTGGAACATTAAAGGGCATGGATTCTTTGTTCTTCATCCAAAGTTCGAGGAATTTTATGATAACACGGCCGAAAAAGTAGATGAAATAGCAGAACGCATCCTGATGTTGGGTGGTGTACCTGAAAGCAAATTCAGCGCATATCTGAAACTTGCAAAAGTAAAAGAAGCCGATGTTACAACATGCAAGGACGAAGCACTAAAGAACGTGCTTGACACGTTCGGTTACCTGATTGGCGAAGAAAGAAAGGTGCTAACTCTTGCCGGAGAAGTGGGTGACGAATCTACGGTAGCCTTAATGAGCGACTACCTGAAAGAGCAGGAAAAATTAGTGTGGATGCTGGTTGCTTACTCAACCTGTAATTGCAAAGAAAAATAAATCAAGCTAAGCATTAAAAAACAAAGGAGGTTGGCCATACGGTCAGCCTCTTTTTGTCAGAACTTAAACACAAAACTGAAACGAAGTCCGTGCTTGTCTATACCGGGATTATCCAGGTAAGTCATACGCCACACGTAGTCTAAACGGAAAAACTTCAGAATATTCTCAACTCCTACACCGGCTTCGAGGTAAGGATCACTGCCCATCGCATAAGAACGTTCGGGAAATGCAAAGAGCCCCTCTCCATTCTTCCACGGATTGTTCTTGTCCGTCAGGTTTCCATATAAGCCCCGGAAAGAAAAAACTTCTCTTAATTTCATTTTCTTCAATAGAGGAATACGATTCAATATCAGTCCGTTCGCATAATAAGCCACATCCCAGGATACGTATTCATCGTTGATAAACTCGATGGCATTCATATTCGTATAGGATTCGGGTTGGATGGTATACGACAGGTTGGCGTTCGGCAAAATAAGCAAAGGATAAGGCACTTTGTTCCAAACCTTACCTACCTTGCCGATGATATCCACATAGCCGAAAGCCGAGAACCAGAAACGTTTCTGAATCGCCAGGTCTGTCCGGTTGTACGTATAATCCGAGCCCAGCACACCTTTGCCGGCTATAATGTGCGAGAAACTAAATACGGGCGCATCAAACGTTACCGGATAACGGTAATTACGGCTTTCGTAAAACTTTTCGTTCGGCGCATATCTGAAACCCAATTCCAGTTCACTCATTTTATAATCTGCCAGCGGAGTGATTTGTCCGTCTGTTTCGAGCCGGTTGAATTCGGCATAAGGAGTAGCGTATTCCTTTTTATTCCGGAGGGTAAACGTGTAAGACAGATTATTGTAATACTCCCGGGTATAGGTTAGCTCGGCATTACGCAAATAGGTAGCCCGGTCGTCTTTTTGCCTTTTAAGTGCCAGGAACATATTATCCTTGTTAGTGTATAAATAATGTTGACCCAACTGGTTGATATCATACATATACTCGAACCGAAGTGAATGAACGGGGAATTCCTTGCGAAACTCGGTTTTGTCGATAAATGAATACTCACCTATAATATCGTACTTCCACTCTTTATCTTTGGTGCCATAAGCGGCATAGCCATCTAAGAAGAAGCGTTTACTAAAGGCAGTCATGGTCGTACCGCCCAAACGCAGGCGAGTTCCTTCTATGGCGTTCGCACTAATCATCGTATTCATCGGGCCAAACTCAAACTTACTCTTTTTCGGATCGAGATTTGTCGGGATATAACCGGCAACCAATGTGGAAACAATCTTCTCGGTCACATAGAAAATCGGTATTTCGCGCAGCCTTTTCATCAATGTTCCTACGCGGTTCAGATTTTTTTCGTTTAATTCGGAGGGGCGGGCTTCGAGCCAGAAATCATCCGGTTTAAGAGATGCGTCTTTCAGGGTAACAGCTGCTCCGAGCGCGTCAAAAACAGACAGATCCGAAGGCTCTTCAAAAGAATGGTCGCTGTAGATGTTCAGGCGCCTGGCGTAAATACCCTTCTCTCCTGAGGTAAGATTAAGCACAACGCTGATATCGTCTTTGGTGATGAGCCGCGTACCGTCTTCCTTTCGCTCAAAACTTTGTTCGATACTCATCCGGTTCACAAAATTGAGGTTGATGTCTTTGGGTACGTTCAGTTGGGCATGCTGAACAAAGTAAGTAGAATCCAGCGTAATATATAAATGCCCGGTAAACCCGAACGATTCCGAATTAAACGGCACAAAGCCGAGATCTACGCATTTTTGATTATTAAACTCCAGGGTATCCAGCAAATAGTACTTATAAAAATTAGGACCGATGGAAGACAGCGGACTTACAAACCGGTTCAGGAAAAGCGGTATATCGTTCTGAAACAGATCAACTTCACGAAACACTTCATTCAATATCTGTTGCATCCCTTCCTGCGTAAACATTTCGTCTACTCCGTCAGCCTTGAGTCCGTGAATAACCCGTTTCTCCGATTTTGGAGATTTCCGGAAATAAACAGTCTCGTATTTTTCCTTTTCCGACAGGGGAAGGACGGTATTGTCTAATCCTACCGTATCAACAAATTCAGCCAGAAATCCAAATCGGCTGTTCGGTTTCGGCTTTTTGGGGACATATTGATTAAGCCCAAGAACAATATTTTCGTATTTGTTGTAGGTAAAGAAATCATGATTCTTCGGATCAGAGGTCTCCCTTGCCTCAATGGCTTTCCTGATAAATAATACAGCGGGATTTTCTTTCTTGGTGTATTTTTCTTTTTGAGGCTTGATCACCACTTCGTGCAGATTGATGGAAGCCGGAGCCAGTTTCAGGGTCAGATTATTCGTTTTGCCGGGAATAATATTAACCCGCTTCTCCGTATACCCTAAATAAGAAATGAGCAGCACCTTCCCGTTGGCGGGGACATTCAAAGCGAATGTTCCATTGTCTGCGGTTGTGGTCCCAACCGTAGTACCTTCCAATAATATAGATACATAAGCCAGCTTTTCGCCGGTAATCGAATCAGTAACCACTCCTTTGACCGGTGTATTTTGTGCAAAGAGAGCACCCACAGATATACCGAAGAGAAAGATAGTCCAGAGAATTTTATTCAACATTTTTGCCTATTAAGTCCAATGGACAAACTT
>DAIPZX010000300.1:0-3325 GCA_036781995.1 Massilibacteroides sp.
TACCCGTTTTTATATAGAAGCGTTATATTATGGATTGTTTCCTCGAACTGCTATGGCTGACTATCGCCTACTTCTGTTTGCAGGCGGAACAGGTCCTTCTTCAGGCGACTGATTTCTTCCGCATATATGGGATTATTGTACTGATTCCTGTCCTCATGAGGATCAGTTTTCAAATCGTAAAACTCCCAGGCGGGAGACGACTGCTTATCTTCCGAACCTTTCGTGTGGAGTTTATCACCGTAGAGGAACATCAGTTTGTAGCGGTGGTCACGTATTCCAAAATGGGCAGGCCGGATCAGATGCTGTGTCCAGTAACGATAATAAATTGCCTCGCGCCAGTCTGGGGATGTTTTCCCTTGCAGGTTCAGACGAAAGCTTTTTCCTTGTGATTTTTCAGGAGTCCTCACTTCGGCATAGTCCGCTAAAGTAGCCGCAAAGTCAATATTGAGAATCATGTCGCTATTCCGTTTCCCTGCCGGAATTTCTCGTGGATAACGAATTACAAAAGGCATTCTAAGTGATTCCTCATACATCATCCGTTTATCGAAAAACCCATGTTCGCCCAAAAAATATCCTTGGTCGGAGACGTAGATCACAATTGTATTATCACTCAATTTTTCTTCGTCAAGGAAACTCAGAAGCCTGCCAATATTTTCATCAATCGCCGCTCCACAGCGCAAATAATCCCTGATTAGCTTCTGGTATATTTTTTTTCGTGCCGCGATACGATCTAATCCTTGCATAGAGAAGGGCAGTTCGGGGTAATGACACCACCATGCAGCAGGATCTTTCGAGGCAGTCTCCCAACGCATCCCCAGATTCTCCAACTGCTGACCGGGGAATGTCCGACCGGACTGTAGCGGTCCAAATTCCATCAGATTTTCCGGTTCCGGAAACTCTATGTCATCATATAAATGCTTCAGCCTTTCGGGGAAATCCCAAGGCTCATGGGTTGCTTTATAGTGACAAAAAGCAACAAATGGCTTATTGAAATCTCGATTTTTTATCCAATCCATCGTCAGATCCGTAACAATATCGGCAGAGAAGCCTTTAACCGTATCTCCGGCTTGGCGCACATCATCATCTATCCAGTTGTCGGGACATTTCATGATGGGATCAAAATATTCACCCTGATCATGAAAGACACGGAAGGTGTCAAATCCGGTCGGTTTCTTTTTCAAGTGCCATTTGCCAAATAATGCCGTTTGGTATCCACCTTCTTGCATCTGCTTCGCAATATTGTCTTGTTCGGGATAAAGAGCATCACTCAGCGTATACACTTCATTACGATGGCTGTAAGCACCTGTCAGGATCGAAGCCCGGCTTGGAACAGAAATTGAGTTGGTGCAAAAACAATTTTCCAACACACATCCTTCCTGAGCCAACCTTCGTATATTTTCATTCTTAACATAATCTGCAAGAACTCCCCCATATACCCCCCAGGCTTGTGATGTATGGTCATCAGAGAGTATGAAGAGGATATTAGGTCGGTCTTTACCGGTCTTTGCTTCTCCGGCAGATAAAGAAGTCGGAGAAACAAGAGCAGTGACTACCCCAAGTCCTAAAAAAACGTTTGCATTCATAGGCTAAATTTACTTTACCTGAGCAACTCTTCCCGGCTCACGTTGTTCTGTTCCTTTTCTCCGTGTCAGATTGTCACCTAATTCGTTTCGCTTCTCATCCGCGATTTTCATTAGCTTTAATGCAACTTCCGGATATTGCGACAACACATCGTAACGCTCTCCCGGATCACGACGCAGATCATACAACTCGGCTTTTGTCAATGTTTCATTTCTAAGATTTCCCGGTTGTCCGTCGTTTCCCGGAACAAAAGCGCCATACGTTACATATTGATGTGGAAAAACGAGTTTAAACATACCGTCGGTCACCGCCTCAAGGTCGTTCTTCTTAAAATAGTAAACAAACGATTCCCGAGGATTAGCCTCTTTATCCCCTTTAATTAAAGGGAGAATACTCACTCCGTCTATCTTCCTTTCAGGCAATGGCGCGCCGCTTATCTCTGCCAAAGTAGGGAAAAGATCGATATTAGAGGCCAATTTATTACAGATGCTTCCCGGCTCTACTTTCCCTTTCCAATACACCACACAAGGAATACGGTTTCCTCCATCGAAAGTAGTTGCCTTCGCTTCTCTCAACCCTCCGGCAGAACCGGCGTGATTTCCATAATTTGTCCAGGGACCATTATCAGAGGTAAGAATCACAAGCGTATGTTCATCCAATCCGGTTTCACGCAGCACTCTAAACACTTCGCCTACACTCCAGTCTATTTCCATCATCACATCTCCATACAAGCCCTGTTCACTCTTGCCCTTAAACTTGTCCGACACAGCAAGAGGTACATGCGGCATGGAATGAGCTAAATAAATAAAGAATGGTTTGTTCTTATTCTTGTGGATAAAGTTGATCGTACGAGTGGTATAATCGGTCGTAAACTTCGTCTGGTCTGTATTATATCCAACTATTTTATTGCCATCGATGGTAGGGAGATCCGGAAAATTAAACACTTCTCCCTGTTGCGGATGGAAAGGCCACATATCATTCGAATAAGGAAGTCCATAATATTCATCAAAACCATTCTGCAACGGCAAAAATTCATGCGCATCACCTAAATGCCATTTCCCATAAATAGCCGTAGCATACCCTTTTTGCTTCATCAGTTCACCCATTGTCATCTCATCCGGATGAACACCATAATCCGAATTAGGTCCCGGTGCTCCCGAAAATCCAATACGATTAGGATAACATCCGGTTAGTAATCCGGCACGTGAAGCTCCGCTAATAGGTTGTCCTGCCAGAAAATGGGTAAACCGAACCCCTTCAGCAGCCATACGATCTATATTAGGTGTTTTATAGCCATAAGCACCATTAAAGGAAAAATCTCCATACCCTACATCATCGAGATTAATAACAATGATATTTGTATAATCCGCAGCCATTACCGGCAAAGCCATCCCTCCTAACGCGGACAGGCATAACAATTTGTTTGTCATAGTTTGTTTGTTTTTATTATCTATAATTGAGTATTGTTTTTAATGATACCCAAAGCGTATGATCACAACGAATTCAACACTTTCCGTCCGGAATTGACCATTTCACCGGCGT
Organism: Massilibacteroides sp.; assembly: GCA_036781995.1. Taxonomy (GTDB): domain Bacteria; phylum Bacteroidota; class Bacteroidia; order Bacteroidales; family Tannerellaceae; genus Massilibacteroides. The sequence continues at coordinate 3,124 of DAIPZX010000300.1, forward strand.
TTTCCGGGGTTAGGTTTTCGTGAATGAAACGGGAAACGGTGTTATTCAACTTGTCTAATTTGCTCTTTTGGTTTTTGCTTTGGAATTCTTCGCGGAGGAGACGTATCTTTTCGGCATCCTGAATGCCTTCTATCACACGTTCCCAACGAATACTGCTGCGTGGTCCCGGATAAATCTGATAACAGTCACCGGCAGACCAGGT
>DAIPZX010000301.1:0-3278 GCA_036781995.1 Massilibacteroides sp.
AGAAAGAATGCCACAAACGATATAATATAATGTGTCTGTCATTGTTTGTCGGTTTTTTCCTTTTGTTTAAACATCTTGAGCATTCGATGGGTAACACCAAAACCGGCAACTACGTTTACAGTCGCAAGAATAATGCCTATGCCACCGAAAATCTGTCCTATTATCCCACTGCTCCCTTCCGAGTGATAAGCATATCCCACAGTTACGACAGCTCCCAGCAAACATACTCCCGCCAAAGCGTTCATGCCTGTCATTAAGGGCGTATGTAATAAGCTGGGAACGTTTTTGATGACAAAGTATCCCACCGTTGAGGAGGCAAAAAAGATCAGGATTAAAAAGATCGGATTCATTTGATTGCTGTTTTTTTTGTTTTGATTATGGCTGCATGGCTTCCAGCGTACCGGCATGTACTACTTTGCCGTCTGCTGTAACTAATATGGATTGAACAATGTCGTCTGTCATATCCAAGCTTATTTTACCGTCTTTGATGAGGTATTTCGCCAGATTATATACGTTGTTTGAGAACATCCATGTTGAACTGGTGGGAAGCATGCCCGGAATGTTTTTTATGCCTATTATGGTAACTCCGTGCTTTACTTCTGTTGTTCCTGCCGGAGTTATCTCGCAGTTGCCTCCCTGGTCTACTGAGATGTCAACGATAACGGAACCGGTCTGCATTTCTTTTACCATATCTTCGGTTATCAGAACCGGAGCTACCTTGCCGGGAACTAACGCGCTACAGAAAACAATATCCATATCTTTGATTACTTCGCGCAACTTTTCACGTTCTTTTTCTATCCATTCTTTGGGCAGATTTTTAGCATAGCCGCCTGCTGCTATGGCTAATTCGGCAGGAACACCTGTGTCTACAATTTTAGTTCCCAGACTTTGAGCCTGTTCGGCTGCTGCCGGGCGAATGTCTGCCGCATAAGTAATTGCTCCAAGCCTTTTGGCTGTGGCCAATGCTTGTAATCCACCTACGCCTACCCCGATAACCAATACCTTGGCAGGTTGTATGGCTCCTACTGCGGTAAACATCGGAGGCATAAATTTAGACATGGCGTTTGCAGCCATTAAAATTCCTTTGTATCCCGCGCATGTGCTCATGGAAGTTAGCGCGTCCATACTTTGGGCGCGGGATATGCGCGGAACGCCATCGAGAGTCATGCTGATGATGCCGTTTTCCGCCAGTTTCTTAACCATTTGATGATTAACAGGAGATGCCGGATGAATGAATGTGATCAGATGCTGACCTTTGTGCATCAGATCTGCCTCGTGGGTGTTATATGTTTTATTGAAAAGAGGTTCTTTTACCTTCAGGATAAGTTCGGCTTGTTCGAAAATTTCTTTTGCAGAATCTATAATCTGAGCACCGGAGGCTTTATAATCCTCGTCAAAATAGAAAGATCCGGCACCGGCGTTTTTTTCCACTAAAACAGTTACTCCGTCTGCTATAAATTTTTTTACGGTTTCCGGTGTAGCAGATACGCGAGCTTCGCCCGGCATAATTTCTTTAGGAATTCCAATAATCATAATAGTACTTTTTTAATGTTTTTAAAGCTGTTTTCAGGCGTTGCCGGGGTGAATAACCGGGCATTTCGTTCTGATTGTTTACAAAGTGATACAAATATACGAAATAATAGAATCCAAACTAAAGGAGAGGTATATAGATTGAGAAGAGTTTGAGGTTTTAATATTTTTTGCGATTTTCAGGATGTTAAATACTACCTTTGTGACTCTTATTACGATTGAACGTCCAAAATAACATATATGGAAAGAAACACAATAAACCGGATTATCACATTACTTAAGAAAGAGATTGTTCCTGCTATTGGTTGTACGGAACCCGTTGCTGTTGCGCTTGCTTCTGCCAGGGCTGCTGAGTTATTGGGTGCGAAACCTGACCGTATTGATGTCTTTCTGAGTGCGAATGTGTTGAAAAACGCCATGGGAGTAGGGATACCCGGGACGGGAATGGTTGGTTTGCCCATAGCTGTCGCTTTGGGTGCGTTGATCGGTAAATCCGCTTACGGATTGGAAGTGCTGCGTGATCTTACGCCTGAAGCTTTGGAAGAAGGCCGGCAGATGATCGGAAATAAGAAGATTTCTGTTTCCCTGAAAGAACATGTGGACAAGTTGTATATCGAGGTTGTTTGTTATTCCGGAAAAACAAGTGCGAAAGCGATTATTTCGCAGGGACATACGCGGTTTGTTTATCTGGAAAAAGAAGGCAGGGTCTTGCTGGATTCTACTTCGGCTACATGTCAAAAGGAAGAAGACTGTGAAGGGGATGATTTTTGTCTCTCTTTTGCGACGGTGTATGAGTTTGCGATGACTGCGCCTTTGGATGATATCCGTTTTATTTTGGAGTCTGCCCGTTTGAACAAGCATGCGGCAGAAGAAGCGGCAACGCATGATTATGGGCATGCTGTCGGGAGGATAGTAACCGGTGCTTACGGCAAAAAATACCTTGGAGATTCTGCGCTTACCCATATGTTGGCTATGACTTCCTCTGCCTGTGATGTGCGTATGGATGGAGCGATGGTTCCGGTGATGAGTAATTCGGGTAGTGGGAATCAGGGAATTGCTGCCACATTGCCTGTGCTGTCTTTTGCCGAAGATGTGCAATGCACAGAAGCACAGCTGATCCGCTCGTTGATGTTGAGCCATCTGATGGTTGTGTATATTAAGCAAAGTCTCGGGCGTTTATCAGCCTTGTGTGGTTGTGTGATAGCCGCTACCGGCGCCAGTTGCGGGATAACTTACCTGATGGGAGGCAGCTGCGAACAGATAGCTTATGCGATCAAGAATATGGTTGGCAACCTGACCGGTATGATTTGTGATGGAGCCAAGCCCAGTTGTGCAATGAAAGTATCCAGCGGAGTATCTACAGCCATGCTGTCGGCTTTAATGGCGATGGAAAATAAAGTGGTGACCGATATGGAAGGCATTATAGACGAAGATGTAGATAAAACCATCCGTAATCTGACCCGGATCGGTTCTGTCGGGATGGAAACAACGGATAAAATGGTGCTTGATATTATGACCGGTAAAAACCGAAAGGAATAATAAGGGAGGATATGTAGCTATTGTTTTTTTATCGAATTCATGTTATTTAAACCAATACCTTCCCGAGACGTGGGAATTATTAATATCTTTGAATATCGAAAATGAAGATTTAGTAGTATGATGATCAAAGAAGACTTAATTGATGACCTGTGTATAAAATGGAAAAACATCCAATCCTATCTGCTTGAAAAAGGCTATGACGCTTGTTT
>DAIPZX010000302.1:0-3278 GCA_036781995.1 Massilibacteroides sp.
AAAGCGGAATTTTAAATTTCATCGCTATTTAAAGCGTTGAAAAATGAAAAAAGATAGAGATAAAATAGATGATTTGTTCCGTTCGAAATTGTATGATTTTGAAACGGATGCTCTGCCTGATGATGTCTGGGGTAAGATAGAAAGCCGCTTGGATAAGCAAAGCTATTTACTTCCCGCAGCAACAAAGTGGAGGTGGTGGAGTGCTGCCGCTGCTATTGCTCTTCTTGTTTTGGGTGGTATGGTTTATTTTATTCAGACCGATGAACCGGTTGATCCTGTTTTGGTTCAGGAAATTGAGCAGAAAACCGAAGATATCAAGTCTATCCTTCAGGAGCAACCTGTTTCGGTGATCGCTGAACCGGCTTCTCCCGTAATCGCTCAGGTCAGAGAGGCTGTGAAGGAAGACAAGCCTGTATTGAGAAGCATGATTTCGACTGTTGTTGCTGAAACTTCTCAGCCGGCAGTGGAAGACGCGTCGGAAATAATGACCGAGGCAGATGACATGAAGCACGAGGAGACTGATCCGGCAGCAAAATCCGAAACATTCCGGATGGAGGATTCGGTAGCAGAAATGCCTGTTGCGGTGTCTTCACAGGGAAATGAACCCGAAAAAAAGAAAGAAAAAGTAAAACGCTGGAGTTTCGGTATGGGAGCAGGTAGTATCACTGCCGGCTCGGATAACGCAGCCAATATGTATGCTTTCCGAAACACGTCAATGGAAAGTCCGCAATTGGGATTCTTTAATTCTCTTACAGATAAAAGCACGGAGGCTCCCAAAACGGATATAAAACATCATCAGCCCGTTTCAATCGGACTGTCTGCCAGTTATATGCTGGCTCCGCGGTGGTATTTAATGGTCGGAGTTAACTATTCTTATCTGTCGTCAGACTGGAAAACAAACGGTACTTACAACGCAACGACCGAACAGCGTCTGCACTTCGTAGGTCTGCCTGTATCGCTGGCTTATCAAATTGCTGAATGGAATAACTTTATGTGGTATGCTTCAGCGGGCTTTCAACCGGAACTAAACGTTGCGGGCAAGATGAAAGTAACCCAATTTGTTAATGATGAGAGAAAAGGCGTTCCGGAGGAGAACAATATTCGTGTGAAAGACTTGTACTGGTCTGTGAAAGCAGGAACGGGAATAAGTTACCCCTTGTGGCGGTATCTGAATGCTTTTGTGGAAGTAGGCGCCGGATATCATTTTGATAATGGCAGTTCTGTACAGACGATTTATTCGGAAAAACCATTTAACGTCAATCTGAGTTTTGGTTTGCGCTTAGGATTTTGATATAAACGATAATATATTAATATAACAAAATGAAAAAACAAATGAAGAAGCTTTTTTTAGGCAGCCTGTTAGCTGTATGTACTTTGCTAATGACCTCTTGCCTGGATGGAGGAAATAGTCAGGAAAGTGGAATTGGGTATGGAGTTATAGGATATTCGGAAAAGAATTTTAAACCTATTCTTAAAACCGGAGGTATTCCTGTTTATTCTGTAGAGGTTGCCAACAGTGTTCTTAAAGGAGATCTGGATGACGGAGATTGCTGTATCTTCGCTTATACTTTGGATAGAGATATTCCGGAAAATTTAAGTGAGGCTGTTGCTGCAAATGGATACTATACGATAACTGTAACTCAGCATGCTATTGTTCCTCAGGGAAATATCTCTGTTTCACTTATAGACACGGCAACAGTTCTGCCTGACGAAGCACTTGTTTTTGGCATTGATACGCGAAATTCAGTTTTTGTGGAAGATAAGGATGTAAAAAAAATCTTTTTAGCTACCATTCATGAAAACTATTCAGACAAACAGAAGCATACATTCAATATGTCTTATGCGATGGACCAGGAGCCGGAACTTGTTAATGGCGAAAATGTCTACAACTTATTTCTTCGGGTAGTTAAAACAGAAGATGATAAATCTATAACTTCAACTCAGCAATTATTGAATGCTTTTGATATGATGCGCTTTATAGAGAATTTTCAGTATAAAGAAGCGGCTGATAACAAGAAGGTATTGAAGTTTAGAATTAAATATGCTGATTCGTTCAACAAGGATAGTACGCGGATTGAGTGGAAGGCATCAGACGTATTAACCTATACTTTCCCAATAGAAGAAGAATGATCTGAATCAGATTATTTATAACTCATTAAAGAAAAGAGAATAACCGATTATCCGGTTGTTCTCTTTTTTATTAACTTTGTAGTCAACTTTTTAAAATCGTGGTGTTACTTAATGTAGGAATGATGAGAAGTAAAAACTTTATATATGGATTGCTTTTGACGCTATTGTCGTTATCAGCTACCTCTTGTTTGGATGATGGAGGGAGTCAGGTTTCGTTGACTTCTCAACCTGCTGTTGTTAAGTTAGACTCAGAGAGTGGGAAAGTATTATTACTCAAAGGAGGCGACAGGATTGGTAATGAGAAATTGGATGCCGACCCGAATATAGTAGACGGCGATTGTGGGTTGGTAGACTTTGTTCTGGATTATTCCGATGCGCAAAACATCCAGACAGATAGTGTTTTGGATTATTACACGGCAAGCAGTCTGACCTTTTTGAAATTACCGAAAAACCCGTTGCTCCCGGAATTATCTGATACCAGCCGGGTGGTTTGGACGGAAAGGGTTATTACCAATATCTACGAAAAGAGTGTTTTGCTGGAAAATAGCTTATTCTTGTTTACCGATCATTCTATACGCTTTGATATAAAAGAGGTAGATTTTTCTTATAATAAAGAAGGAGCCCCGTTTGTGGAAAAGGATGGTAAACGAATATATGATATCTATCTGCGAATAGCAGGAGACTCGACAGGTACTCAAAAGGAAATTAAATATAATGTGCTTGCGTTGGATTCCTTGATTCATTATCAGGCGCCAATAGAACAAGCGGCCGGAAAAGACAGTCTGAATTTTAGAATTAATTACCTTTCAGCTGTAAAGAATGATTCGACTCCTTCGTGGAGAACATCACAGGATTACACCATTCTTTTACCTAAAAAATAAGAACAAAAGATCGGACTGTACATGTTTAGGGACGTATTTAAATGTGTGGTAGCACTCATCTCTCAGCCGGCAAAGGCTTGGGAAGATTTGAATAAAGAACAACCGGAAGATAATGAGAAGTTTTTTGCAAACTATATCTATCCGTTGATTGCTCTTGTGGCGATTGCCGCATTCCTGGGTATTCTGTTTACCCGAAAAGAATTTAATGTTGAACTGGCGCTAAAAGCTTCGGTCAAAACATTGGTTTCAGCCTTAGGCGGTTTTTTT
>DAIPZX010000303.1:0-3256 GCA_036781995.1 Massilibacteroides sp.
TCACCTCGTCTGAAAAGTTTACATGCCCTTTTTTTATAAAATTTTTCACCTCAGGACCTGCTGTTACAATGGATGGCAAGATTGGGAAAATAGGCTTCTTGCATTCTTCCATTTTTTTATGCAGTACTTCGTAAGCATCATAAAGCTTCATCAATCCGGTACTACCAAAAATAACGATAATGAGGTCGATCTCATCAAAACGATTCTCGCAATAATCTATCGCGGTAGCTAAATGTTCGGGAGTTCCGGTTCCGATAATATCTATCGGATTTCCAACCGCGGCTCCGGGAAGAAGTTTTGTTTTTAGTTCGGCAGCAACGGGACCTTCCAAATTCGGGACATTCAGATGTCCTTTAGACAAAGCATCCGCCAACATAACCGCCGGTCCGCCGGCATGCGTTACAATAGCACAATTACGCCCTTTAACTTCTTTCATCGTGAAAATACAAGCAACAGTCGTCAACTCCTCCCGGCTGAAACAACGCACGATACCTGCTTTACGGAAAAGAGCTTCTACCGCCGAATCCGAACTGGCAATAGCTCCCGTATGTGAAGATGCGGCACGTTTCCCCGAATCCGAACTACCTGCTTTGATCGCAGCAATACGACACCCTTTCCGAATTAAGGAAGAGGCATGCAACAACAATTTATCCGGATTGCGTACACTTTCTATATAAAGCATCTTATAGCTGGAATCTCTTGTCGGATCAAAATTGCGATCCATATATTCAAGAATATCTTCCACCCCGTTCTGTTTGGAATTACCAACCGACCAGACAGAAGAAAATTTCAGTCCTTTTGTTAAAGCCGACTCGATAATATAAAGAGCTGTAGCGCCGGAACTGGAAATAAAATCTACGCCTTCCGCGCTAAACTCCGGAATCGGACGAGTGAACACTCCCTGGTAGTTCATATTCATCACGCCGATACCGTTAGGTCCAATCAATGAAGCGCCTGCCTCATTAATACTCTTTAGTATCTGATCTTCCAGAACAGCACCTTCTTTTGTTTCTTCACCAAAACCGGCGGAGATAATGATAAAAGCCTTTACTTTTTTTTCTTTAGCGAGGATGTCAACTACTTCAGGACAAGCAGGCGCGGGAACAGCAATAATAGCCAGTTCTACTTCAGGAATGTCACGCACATGATTATAAGATTTTACGCCCTGCACACTGGTTTCGCGTGGATTAACGGCAAATAAATCTCCTTTATATTTGCCATCCAACAGATTTCTAACTAAAAAACCACCCGGTTTATGTACATTATTCGAACCTCCGACAACGACAATACTTTTCGGATCTATCAATTCTCTATTTATCATACCCTAACATTTTGTTTGTTTAATCCATAACGTATTGCAACAAATATACTCTTTTATCCATTGTCATAGATGCAACAACCAAATTTATTTACATTATGATATAATATTTTCAATCAAACATCTTGTCTATTCCACCAACATCGGTAGGAATATGTTGACGAACACCTTCATTCACATGAGCACAAGGATCTTCATATTCTTCCGGTATTTCAAAATCTTCGTCTTCCGTATAGCCTAATGTTTTATCGGCATATACCTTTTGCATGAACAGTCCGTAAACAGGTAAAGCCATAGCAGCTCCCTGTCCTTCGGTAATCCCATCGAAATGGATCGAACGATCTTCACCTCCTACCCAGCAACCGGAAACCAATCTTGGAGTAAAAGCCATAAACCAACCGTCAGAATGATTTTGGGATGTACCTGTTTTTCCTCCCATAGGCGCTTTTATACCATAGCGGAAGCGCACCCGGCTACCGGTCCCTCCGTCCATCACTTTCCGCATCATATGAAGCATTTTATAAGAGGCATCTTCAGTCAGGACTTCATTCACATGGGGCGTGAAATTTGCAACGGTATTTCCATAAGAGTCTTCTATCCTTGTAACGAATAAAGGCTCTACCCGGATTCCTTTATTGGGAAAAACAGTATAGCCGCTTACCATTTCTGATACAGACACATCAGGAGTGCCCAGACAAACAGCAACAACCGGATCTATATCAGCTTTTAAACCAAAGGAATGCAGCAAACGTACAAATGTATAAGGCGATAATTGTTTCATCAGATAGGCTGTCACCCAGTTGGAAGATTTCTGTAACCCCCACTCTATGCTGACCATTTCGCCTTCATTTTCTTTTGTGGAGTTTCTCGGTATCCAAGGCTTGCCATTTTCATCAGTCAGTTGTTGTGGAACATGGAGCATCTTATCACAAGGACTGATTCCTTCGATCATAGCCAAGGAATATAAGAACGGCTTGATTGTAGAACCAACCTGTCTGCGTCCGGTGTTTACCATGTCATACTGGAAATATTTATAGTCAATACCTCCCACATAAGCTTTTACATGCCCCGAATGCGCATCCATAGACATAAAAGCTGAGCGCAGAATGCTTTTATGATAGCGGATAGAATCCCAGGGAGACATCAGTGTGTCAATAACTCCTCCCCAACTAAACACACGCATATCAATCGGCTTCTTAAACTCTTTTTTAATCTCGGCATCGTCCATGCCGCCTTTCTTCATGCCGCGGTAGCGATCAGTCTGCTTCATCGCATTCGTCATCATTGTATCAACCTGTCCTGCTGAAACAGAACTGGAGAACGGAGCATAACTACGACCGGATTTTTCACGATTAAAAGCCGGCTGAACATCTGTTTTCATGTGTTGTTCCAATGACTCCTCCGCATATTGTTGCATACGGGAGTCTATGGTCGTATAAATCTTCAACCCATCTGTATAGATATTGTAGTTCTCTCCATTTCCTTTTCTATTCTTATTGCACCAACCATATAGCGGGTCTGTTTCCCAAGCCAGTGAATCTTCCTTGAATTTTTGCTTCTGCCAAGCCATATAATTTTTTCTGTCCGGCTTTTTGGCAGTCATCACCATACGCAGGTATTCTCTGAAATAAGGAGCCGGACCTTCTTTATGGTCTACGGAATTAAAACGTACAACTAAGGGAAGTTGTACTAACGAATCGCATTCCACTTTTGTCAGATAGCCGGCTTTTTCCATTTGCCTAAGCACTGTATTTCTACGCCCTACTGTTCGTTCGTTATATCTTTTAGGATTAAAATAAGACGGATTCTTACACATGCCGACCAAAGTCGCTGCTTCTTCTGTCTTTAATGTTTTAGGCGTCGCGTCAAAATAAACACGAGACGCGGATTGAATACCCACCGCATTATATAAGAAGTCGAATTTATCCAAATACATCG
>DAIPZX010000304.1:0-3254 GCA_036781995.1 Massilibacteroides sp.
TATGAGTACACCCGTTTCTGTCTTATCAGCAAATAGCATAGAACTGCATTATTGGTTTAATGATGACACACATACAATGAATGCCGTAGTATTCAATAAGTGTGAGTACAATTTTTTAGGGATTATCCAAGAACTGGCAACAAAGCTGAAAATTGAAATTGAAATTGAAACAGAGCCTCTTGCTGATGGAGGACTTAGAAGTTGGTTAAAACTCAAACCCATATCGAATAGTGGAAGCAATCCTGTAATTGTCAAGCAAACAATAAAAATTGCTTTCCTTACATATTTTTGCACAAACGTCTTATTTACACCCTTAACAACAACCTTAGATGTACTAACTCGTCAAGTGATAGAATCTTTTTTTGAAGACCCCGAAATAAAAGAACTGAAAAAGAAAAAAGAGAAAGCAGAATTAGAATATGACATAGCAAAAATTGAGTTGGAGACAAGACAATTATGTAATACAGTTAACGAAAACTTAGTCAAAAAGAAGAAATCAAACTACTACGAAGCTATTGATGGTTACAAAAAGGTACAGGACGTATCTGTTTCCATAGCCAATAATAGGAAAGAGATAATTCAAGAGCACAAAATTCCTCGTTCCACCTTTGATCAATTTATTCTCTCGTCAGATGATATTGATCCTGAGGAGAATGAAAGTGCTGTGATTGAAATAGTATCACCTGTACTCAAAAAAGGGAAATACAAATGGGTTGGTATATATAGTGGTGAGGTTATTTCTTTTAATATGAAATCGAATGAATTCAAAACATTAGTACAAACAGGTAAAGTTGGGTTCAAGAATGGCTTTTCCATTATATGCCACTTGACAACGAACAAGAAGATAAACAGTGAGGGAGAGGTTAAAATTACTGGATACGATGTGACAATGGTAGATAAATATTTTAAAAACGATGCACATGTTGAAACTCCCGAAGGTCGAAAAAATAGGCAAAAGAAAGAAGCAAATGAAAAACAAGGGGAATTATTTGATTTTTAAGACAAAATAGTAACCAGATATATGAAATTCACAGAATCCAAACTCGAACAGGCATTTTCCGAACTTCTCGCTCAAGAAGGCTACCCACATTGCTTGGGCAATACGCTTACTCGTCAGCTTGAAGAAGTGTTGATAGAGGAAGATTTGCATAATTTTCTAAAAAATCGCTATGCGAACGCAGGAATTACAGATACGGAAATCAAATCCATTCTATTGGACTTGAAATCGCTGCCAGTTTCGGATCTGTATGAAAGCAACAAGCGTTTTATGAAAATGCTGTCGGATGGCTTTATCCTCAAACGTGAAGATCTTAATCAAAAAGATATTTATATACAGTTGATAGATTATTCGGGATTGGAAAACCAAACCTATACTGCTGAAGAACTAATTTCCATTACCGTTGAACCGCAAACAGAATATAAAATCTCAGAGAAGAATAGTTATCGTTTTGTTACCCAACTCGAAATACAAGGAACGGAAAAACGAATTCCTGATGGCATTCTATACATTAATGGTTTGCCGTTGGTGGTGTTTGAGTTTAAGAGCGCCATTCGTGAAGATGCTACTATTCACGATGCCTATACACAACTAACCGTTCGCTATGAACGGGACATTCCTGAATTGTTCAAATACAATGCCTTCTGTGTAATCAGCGATGGCATAAACAATAAAGCAGGATCATTTTTTGCTCCTTATGATTTTTTCTATGCTTGGCGGCGTATTGTGGGTATGAATAAAGAGGTGGATGGAATAGATTCCATGTACACCTTGATTCAGGGTATGTTTCAGAAAAACAGACTGCGGGATGTGCTTCGGAACTTTATTTACATTCCTGACACCTCAAAGAAAAACGAGAAAATCGTTTGCCGTTACCCACAATATTATGCGGCTCGTGCCTTATTTGAAAACATCAAAAAGGCGCAGAAACCATTGGGTGACGGAAAAGGCGGCACTTATTTCGGTGCTACAGGGTGCGGTAAAAGTTACACCATGCTTTTCTTGACACGTTTACTGATGAAAAGCGAATACTTTGCCAGTCCGACCATTGTACTGATTACCGACCGTACCGATCTGGATGATCAATTAGCCGGACAATTTACCAATGCCAAGCAATATATCGGTGACAACAATGTAATCAGCGTAGAAAGTCGCGAGAACTTGCGTGAACTGTTGCAAGGTCGCGAAAGTGGTGGCGTGTTCCTGACCACGATTCACAAGTTTACCGAAGACACCAAATTGTTGACAAATAGAAAAAATGTAATTTGCATTTCGGATGAAGCTCACCGCAGTCAAACCAATCTTGATCAAAAAATAAAAGTAACGGAAAATGGCGTTTCCAAAACGTTTGGTTTTGCTAAACACCTACACGATTCATTGCCGAACGCAGTTTACGTTGGCTTTACAGGTACACCGATTGACGCCACATTGGATGTGTTTGGGAAAGTGGTGGATGCTTATACCATGACAGAATCGGTTCGCGATGAAATAACTGTACGTATAGTGTACGAAGGTCGCGCGGCAAAAGTGGTATTAAACAACAGTGAGCTTCAAAAAATAGAACAATATTATAATGATGTTGCCGAAGAAGGCGCGAATGAATATCAGATAGAAAAAAGCAAACAGGAATCGGCTCGTTTGAATGCTATTTTGGGTGATCCTGATCGCTTGCAAGCATTGGCGGAAGACTTTGTAGCGCATTACGAAAATAGAATTACCGAGGGTTCTTCTGTAAAAGGCAAAGCCCTGTTTGTCTCCAGTAACCGCACTATTGCATACGAATTTTATAAAAACATACTGGCTCTTCGTCCGGAATGGAGCGAAATACAATTTGCAGAAAAAGATGTAGAACTTACCAATAAAGATAAACGCGAGTTAAAACCGATGGAGCGTGTTAAACTTGTTATGACACGCAGCAAAGATGATGATAAGGACTTGTGGAATTTGCTTGGGACAAAAGAGTATCGCAAGGAATTGGATCGTCAGTTTAAAAACGAGAAATCAAATTTCAAGATAGCCATTGTGGTAGATATGTGGCTTACGGGTTTTGACGTGCCGTTTCTTGACGCGATATACATTGATAAGCCGATACAGCAACATAATCTTATACAAACTATTTCCCGCGTAAACCGTAAGTTCGAAGGAAAGAACAAAGGTTTGGTGGTGGATTATATCGGAATCAAAAAACAGATGAATTTGGCGTTGGCACACTACAACAAAGGCGATAAAGATAACTTTGAAGATATTGCCCAATCGT
>DAIPZX010000305.1:0-3253 GCA_036781995.1 Massilibacteroides sp.
CAGGATTGGTTTGTGCGTGAAACCTACAAACCCGCCACCGATAAGGAAGATATGAGCTTCTTATCCCGTAGCTTTGAAAAGCACTTCAACGAAAGACCGTTCCTGAACCACTCGTGCTTCCTGTTCCTGACTAAGACAACCAAAGAGCGTATGAGAATGCAGAGCAATTTCTCATCGCTTTGTCGTGGGAACATCATTCCCAAAGAAGTCAATAAGGATACAAGTGTGAAGTTTCTGGAAGCGGTCGGGCAGTTTGAACGGATACTGAACGATAGCGGTTTTATTACACTTACCCGGATAAAATCGGATGAGATAACAGGCACGGACGAAAAGCCGGGACTAATCGAAAAGTATTTCGCCCTGTCGTTGGATGACACGACTTGTCTTCAGGACATGGAGTTGGGTGCTGACGGTCTTCGGGTGGGAAGCAAAAACGTTTGCCTGCATACACTTTCGGATGCGGAAGACCTGCCCGGACGCGTCGGAACGGATATGCGGTACGAAAAACTATCAACAGATAGAAGCGACTGCCGTTTGTCTTTCGCTTCTCCCGTCGGGTTGCTATTGTCTTGCGACCATATCTACAACCAGTATTTATTTATTGAGGACAGTGCGGAAAACCTGCGGAAGTTTGAAAAAAACGCAAGGAATATGCAGTCGCTATCAAGGTACTCTCGTGGAAACCAAATCAATAAAGAGTGGATCGACCAGTATTTGAACGAAGCACATAGTTTCGGACTGACTTCAATCAGGGCGCATTTCAACGTCATGGCGTGGAGTGAGGATATGGAAGAACTCAAGCATATCCGCAATGACGTGGGCAGCCAGTTGGCTCTTATGGAATGTAAACCCCGACACAATACGGTCGATGCAGCCACTTTGTACTGGTCGGCTCTGCCGGGCAACAGTGGGGATTTTCCGCAGGAAGAATCGTTTTTTACATTCATTGAGCCTGCCCTCTGTTTCTTCACAGAAGAAACCAACTACCAGAGTTCTGTCAGTCCGTTCGGTATCAAAATGGCTGACCGTGTTTCGGGCAAACCGCTCCATGTGGACATTTCGGATTTACCGATGCGAAAAGGAATAACGACGAACAGAAATAAATTCGTGTTAGGCCCCAGTGGCAGCGGAAAATCTTTTTTTATGAACCACATGGTGCGCCAATACTGGGAGCAGGGAACGCACGTCGTTTTGGTCGATACGGGTAACAGCTATCAGGGGCTTTGTGAAATGATACGCCGGAAAACCAAAGGCGAAGACGGGATTTATTTTACCTATACAGAGGAAAACCCTATCAGCTTCAACCCTTTCTACACCGATGATTATGTGTTTGATGTCGAGAAAAAAGACAGTATCAAAACATTGCTCCTGACACTTTGGAAGTCCGATGACGACAAAGTGAGCAAGACCGAATCGGGAGAGTTGGGAAGTGCTGTAAGCGCCTACGTCGAACGTATCCAAGAAGACAGGTCTATTGTGCCGTGCTTCAATACCTTTTACGAGTACATGAGGGATGACTACCGCAGGGAGATAGAGGAAAGGGAAATCAAGGTCAGCCGTGAAGATTTTAATATCGACAATATGCTTACCACCATGCGCCAGTATTATAGTGGCGGACGGTATGACTTTCTATTGAACTCTGCACAGAATATCGACCTCTTATCCAAGAGCTTCATTGTCTTCGAAATAGATTCCATAAAGGAGAACCGCGAACTTTTTCCGGTGGTTACCATAATTATTATGGAAGCATTTATCAATAAGCTCCGACGGCTGAAAGGTATTCGTAAACAGCTTATTGTGGAAGAAGCATGGAAGGCTCTTTCTTCGGCGAACATGGCTGCCTATATGCAGTATATGTATAAAACCGTCAGGAAGTATTTCGGGGAAGCGATTGTCGTAACGCAAGAGGTGGACGATATTATTTCCTCGCCCATTGTGAAAGAAGCGATTATAAACAATAGCGATTGTAAAATCCTTCTCGACCAACGCAAGTTCATGAACCGCTTCGATGTGATCCAGTCGCTACTGGGTTTGACCGAAAAGGAGAAAGGACAAATTCTATCTATAAACATGGCGAATAACCCAAGCCGTAAATACAAAGAAGTATGGTTCGGATTGGGCGGTGTGCAATCTGCTGTATATGCCACAGAAGTTTCGATGGAAGAATATCTGACTTACACGACGGAAGAATCCGAGAAACTGGAAGTACAGCGGAAAGCCGAAGAACTCGGCGGAAACTACGAATTGGCAATTAAACACATTGCCGAGAGTAAACGATAACCGCCATGAAACGAAAAAAGAGTAAGCCAAATCCGGCACTGCAAGTATATACCTCTTTTCCGCTTCGCAATATATGCGGGACATGGGTCAGCCTTTGCGGTTCCCCCGACCTGAAAATTTACCATGACGGTAGTCGGTTCCGGTTGCAACTTTCCTATAAAGACAATACGGCGTTTACCGTCACTTTGTGCCAGAGTTGGGGGATTACCTTTTTCTATTTCTACGGTAGGATAAAGATTGCCTACGATGACGAGCGGGATATGCTTCTCGTTACAGGCGAAGGCGAATACCAAAGAATGTACGATTAAATCAATAACAAATTAAAATTTAAAGAGTATGAAACGAGTAATTCTATGCCTGACGGTGGCTTTGTCGCTGTTCTCATTTCAGGCAAAAGCACAGTGGGTCGTTACCGATCCCACCAACCTTGTACAGAATGTTGTCAGTGCGGTTCAGGGTACGACCACCGCTACCAACATGATAAGCAACGTACAGGAGAGTATCAAGATTTATAAGCAGGGTAAAGAATTTTACGATGCCCTGAAATCAGTCCACAATCTGATTAAAGATGCCCGAAAGGTGCAGAAAACCATTGAAATGGTTAGTGAAATCACGGACATATATGTTACCGGATTCAATAAAATGCTTGCCGATCCGAATTTCACGCCGAATGAACTGGCGGCTATCTCGACAGGCTATGCCCGGCTATTGGATGAAGGGGGGGCGTTGGTAACGGAACTCAAAAACATTGTTACCGGAAGTAATGGATTGTCTTTGTCTGACAAGGAACGTATGGAAGTAATAGACGATGTGTATCACAAAATGTTGAGATACCGTAACCTGACCAAGTATTTCACACAGAAAAGCATATCGGTTTCCTATATCCGCGCCAAAGAAAAGAATGATACAGAGCGTGTTTTATCCTTGTACGGTACTCCGTCCGAAAGATATTGGTAATCAAAAAAGTAATCAG
>DAIPZX010000306.1:0-3247 GCA_036781995.1 Massilibacteroides sp.
TTATAGGTTCAGGACCTGCCGGATATACGGCTGCGATTTATGCTTCACGCGCCAACCTGGCGCCGGTACTCTATGAAGGTTTACAGCCGGGAGGACAATTAACAACAACTACCGATATAGAAAACTTTCCGGGTTATCCGCAAGGTATTACAGGCACGGAAATGATGGAAGACCTGAAGAAGCAAGCAGCGCGTTTTGGCGCTGATATACGTATCGGTATGGCTACAAAGGCGGACTTATCCCAAGCGCCCTATCAAATAACGATCGATGATGAAAAGGTAATCGAAGCTGAAACCCTGATTATCGCTACCGGAGCTACCGCTAAATACCTGGGATTGGCAGATGAAACGAAATACGCGGGCATGGGCGTTTCTGCTTGCGCTACTTGTGACGGCTTCTTTTATAGAAAGAAAGTGGTAGCGGTAGTAGGAGGTGGAGATACGGCTTGTGAAGAAGCGCTTTATCTGTCAGGATTAGCAAAGAAGGTGTTTATGATTGTACGCAAGCCATTCCTGAGAGCGTCTAAAGTGATGCAAGAGCGAGTGCTGAATGCCCCGAATATCGAGGTGCTGTTTGAGCATAATGCGATCGGACTTTTTGGCGATAATGGGGTTGAGGGTGTTCATCTGGTGAAACGTCAGGGTGAAGCAGACGAAGAAAAGAAGGACATCGCTGTAGACGGATTTTTCCTGGCTATCGGACATACGCCGAATTCAGCTATATTCAAGCCCTGGATTGATACGGATGAAGTAGGCTATATTCGGGTAGAACCGGGAACACCGAAAACAACGGTTCCGGGTGTTTTTGCTGCCGGAGATGTGGCCGATTCGAATTATCGTCAGGCAATTACTGCCGCAGGAACCGGATGTATGGCTGCTATCGAAGCCGAACGTTATTTAGTGAACCAAAAATAAGCATCAGAAAACCATGAAACTTTCAAAAATAATTCTTTTAGCCCTTTGTTTGGTAACCGTGCTTTCTGTTACTGCTCAAACTAAAAGTCGGATAATCGCCCATCGTGGTTACTGGAATGTGGAATCCTCTTCGCAAAACTCCCTGAAATCGTTGGAGAAAGCACATGAGATAAAAGTCTATGGATCTGAATTTGATGTTCATTTAACGGCAGATGATGTTCTTGTCGTATATCATGATGATAGAATAGACGGCAGGCGTATTCAGGATTTGAATTATGCCGATCTGACGAAAATGAGATTGCTGAACGGTGAAGCGCTGCCTACGTTGGAAGCTTTTTTGAAAAAAGCGAAAGAACTGAACGGCATGCAACTTATTTTTGAATTGAAAGCACATGCTACTCCTGAAAGAAACCGCGAAGCTGCGCGCAAGTCGGCAGAACTGATTGAAAAGATGGGCTTAACGGAGCGTACGGAGTATATAACATTTAATATAGATGCCGGAAAGGAATTTATCCGTGTTTCTCCACGCACGCCTGTTTATTACTTAAACGGAGAACTTTCGCCGGCAGAACTGAAAGAATCAGGCTTTGCCGGACTTGACTACCACATAAGTGTAATGAGAAAGAATCCGGAATGGTTCAAGGAGTGCAAGGCGTTAGGTTTGAAAACAAATGTCTGGACAGCAAACGAACCGGATGACATAAAAGAGATGGTAGATTGCGGGGCGGATTTTATTACGACAGACGCTCCGGTAGAAGCGTTGGAGATCGTGAAATAACAAAAGGCAAACTCTCTGATGAGGAAACTAATAGCATTCTTGCTCTTTCTTTTTATTTCTTTAAATCTGTGTGCCGAAGTTCCGAAAACGGAAATCAGAGCCGTGTGGTTGACAACTATCTACGGGTTGGACTGGCCGAATCGCCCGGCTAAAACCGAAGCAGGATACAAACGTCAACAACAAGAATTAGAAGTACTTTTAGATAGTCTTCAGGAAGCTAATTTCAATATGATATTATTGCAGGTCAGATTGCGGGGGGATGTGATTTATCGCTCTGCCATTGAGCCTGCTTCTAAAACTTTTTCAGGACAATACGGGGTGATGCCGGGTTATGACCCCTTGGCGTTTGCTATTGAAGCGTGCCATAAGCGGGGAATGGAGTGCCATGCCTGGTTTGTTACCTTTCCGGTAGGTACAGACAGGGTGGTCAAAGAGCAAGGGAGCCGTTCAATCGTGAAGCGGCGTCCTGAATTATGCAAACGGCATAATGGCGAATGGTATTTAGACCCCGGTGTGCCCGAAACCCGTACCTATCTGCGTTCCTTGGTCAAGGAGCTTGTTTCCAATTATGAAATAGACGGCATACATTTTGACTACATCCGCTATCCGGATCAGGCGCATCGCTTTCCGGACAAAACGGTCTATCGTAAGTATGGTGCGAATAAATCGCTTGCTGAATGGCGGAGAGATAATATTTCTCTTTTCGTATCGGAGGTATATGACGATGTAAAGAGATTGAAACCCTGGGTGCAGGTCAGTTCTTCACCTTTAGGTAAATTTAGTCGTATTTCCAAACACCCCAATGCCGGATGGACTGCTTATGAAACCGTTCATCAGGATGTCGGGAAATGGCTTAAAGACGGAAAGCAGGATATGATTGTGCCTATGATGTATTACCTGTATGATGACTTCTTTCCGTTTGTGGATAATTGGGTAGATCATGCGAACGGACGATTTGTTGTGCCCGGACTGGGAGCTTACCGCATGGATAACGCTGAAGGCAACTGGGAACTGAGTCACTTAACAGACCAAATCGATTACAGCAGAAGTTTCGGAACGAGCGGAGCCTCCTTTTTCAGGGCTGCTAATGTGCTGAATGACGACAAAGGCTTTTATAGCGAACTGAAGAATGTTTACTACAAATACCCCGCCATGCTGCCTCCACTGACCTGGTTGAACGACAGTCGGCCGGCTTCTCCGGAACAAATCAAGATCGAACGTACAGGCAATGAACTAAAACTTTCATGGGATTGCCCGGAAGGGAGTGACGTGGCTTATTATACGGTCTACTTCTCTCAATCAGATAGTCTTCAGACGAATACCGCCCAATCAATTCTGGCTACGGGAATACGGAATAATGTGTTATACCTGTCTGTAAACGGAACCGCAGAACAGGAATTTAGCTTCTCCGTATCAGCATCGTCCAAATACCGCGTTGAAGGAGCGGCATCACGTGAAATCTACTATTACTATTCTAAATTCATCAAATAATCTGACACATAGAAGCTGTTTTGAATTTATTCTCTACTAATTTTATTAAGTATAATTTGGAATC
>DAIPZX010000307.1:0-3247 GCA_036781995.1 Massilibacteroides sp.
AAAATACCGACAGTTAAAGGTACATATTAGTTTTCAGTCTAAGCAAAATAGCGTCAATAACTTTCATCTATTAATTAATTAACATTTATGATAACGACATTAGTCATTCTCGCCTTATCTATGATTTTTTTTATTCACGGGAAAATCCGTGCCGACATTGTTGCACTCTGCGCACTTGTTCTTTTAATGGTTTTCAACATTTTAACCCCCGAGGAAGCATTATCCGGCTTCTCCAATTCCGTTGTAATAATGATGATCGGATTGTTTGTTGTCGGCGGCGCTATTTTCAAGACCGGACTTGCTAAAATGATTAGTAGCCGTTTATTGCAACTCGCCGGGAAAAGCGAATTAAAACTGCTTGTTCTGATTATGGTGGTTACCGCTTCTATCGGAGCCTTTGTAAGCAATACGGGAACAGTCGCGCTGATGCTTCCGATCGTTGTCAGTATGGCTGTCGGAGCAGGGATCAGCCCCAGTCGTTTGCTAATGCCCCTGGCCTTCGCCAGCAGTTTAGGAATCGCAACACTGATCAGTACCCCTCCTAACCTTGTAGTACATGGAGCATTGATTGACGCGGGTTATAAAGGATTATCTTTCTTTTCATTCACCCCGATAGGTATTATCTGTCTCACCGTAGGAATCCTGATGATGATTCCTTTAAGCAAATGGTTTTTAGACAAGAAAGAACATAAGCCGAAGGAAAAATCAGGCAAAGTCCGTACACAAACTGAATTAATCAAGAAATATCAGCTTTCTGAAAACCTGTTCCGCATCTGTGTTACGCCAAATTCGCCAATTCGCGACCACAACCTTCAGGAACTCAATATCACCCGGAACTATAATATCACAATCCTTGAGGTAAGAAGAAGATCCTCTACTACCGGACGATTTATGAAGACCGTAGACCAGCGGTTGGCAGGCCCTGACACAGAAATGAAAGAAGATGATATTCTGTATGCGTTCGGTGATTTTGAAAATATAGAAAGGTTTGTGGATGAAAACAATCTGGAACTTACAGACGTTACGGTTACTGAATTTTCAGGCGAATCTTCAAGCGAGAAATTAAGCGTACGTGAGATTGGCATTGCAGAAGTGCTTATTCTTGCAGAATCTTCATTAGTAAACAAATCGGTTAAAGAGGCCGGCTTCAGAGCTGATTATTCCGTGAATATTTTAGGAGTAGAACGCCGTGAAGAATATATGCTGAATGATGTCAAGGATGTAAAGATCCACCCGGGAGATGTTCTTCTGGTACAAGGCAGCTGGGATAACATCACGAGACTAAGCAAGAATCAGACAGACTGGGTTGTCTTAGGCCAGCCGTTGGAAGAAGCCGCAAAAATCACGCTTGACTATAAAGCTCCTGTTGCCGCCGTGATCATGCTTCTGATGGTGGCGACGATGGTGTTCGACTTTATTCCCATACCGGGAGTTGCCGCCGTAATCATTGCCGCAATCCTGATGGTATTGACAGGATGCTTTAAAAATGTGGAAGAAGCCTATAAAACGATCAACTGGGAAAGCATCGTATTGATCGGCGCCATGCTGCCCATGTCACTCGCGCTACAAAAAACAGGTGTGTCATCATTTATTTCAGAGCAATTAGTGACGCAATTGGGAGGATACAGTCCGATGCTTCTGCTTGCAGGAATATACCTGACCACCTCGGTTTTGACTTTATTCATCAGTAATACAGCAACAGCCGTATTATTAGCCCCTATAGCCATGCAGTCTGCACAAGCGATGGACACAAGTCCTTATCCTTATTTGCTTGCAGTAGCCGTATCCGCCAGCATGTGTTTTGCATCACCTTTTGCGACACCTCCCAATGCCTTGGTTATGACAGCAGGTAAATATACATTTATGGATTATGTAAAGGTTGGATTGCCTTTGCAGATCGTAATGGCAATTATTATGATTCTATTCCTGCCGCTATTATTCCCTTTTTAAACAAAAGGGTTATATTAGTAGTTCTATTAAGGAATTGTTAGAAAATCCGAAAAGAAATTTAGAATGATATCGTTTAAACCCATAACTATAGACGATAGGGATATTATTACACCTTATACGTTTAACAGTATTTATCGCAATTGTGATTTTTCTTTTGTCAATATGTGTAGCTGGCGTTTTCTTTATGACAGCGAATATGCCATATCAGACGGTTTTTTACTCATCCGGTTCTGGATCGAAGACAAAAGCCGTTTGGCTTATATGTTCCCCATAGGAAGCGGAAACTTGCAACAAGCTATTTGCACCATTGAAAAAGACTCTCTTGCTCATGGACATCCGCTATTATTACTGGGTATCTCTCCGGAAGCAAAAGAACTGGCAGATAAAACATTTCCGAACCTATTCGTTTACATTGCCGAAAGAGATTATTATGACTACATCTACCTGCGCGAAGATCTGGTTAACCTAAAGGGGAAGAGATTCCAGCCTAAACGCAACCACATCAACAACTTCAAAAAACTGTACGATTATACCTATATGCCGCTTACACCGGAAATTATCCCTCAGTGCCTGGAATTGGAGCGCCAATGGTATAAGAACAACAATACGAAAGAGGATACCGAAGAACTGTCTAATGAGCAACGATCAATGACCTATGCCCTGCAAAATTACGAAAAGCTCGGCATCACCGGCGGAGCTTTGTGCGTAGAGGGTAAAATAGTTGCCTTCACCTATGGCGCACCGATCAACCGAGACACATTCGGGGTGCATGTCGAAAAAGCAGACATTAACTACGAAGGTGCTTATGCCACAATCAATCAGGAGTTTGCAGCACATATCCCCGAACGCTTCACTTACCTGAACAGAGAAGAAGACCTCGGAATCCCCGGGCTACGAAAAGCGAAGCTATCCTATCACCCGGCTATCCTTCTGGAAAAGAACGGAGCGGTTAAGAAACCCGACAAAACATGTTGTGATGAAAAAACAAGGAACAGAGACACTATGGCGTGCGTGCTTCAATGACACAGACAAATTTATTCGTCTTTTTTTCGATGAAATTTATCAGGAAGACAATGCGCTTGTAATAGAGAAGCAGGGACAGATTGTATCAGCCCTGCATCTTCTCCCCTATACCATGCTGCTAAACGGCACAGAATTTCCTGTTTCCTATATATGCGGAGTCAGCACGCACCCTGACGAACGCGGCAAAGGTATGATGAACCGTCTTATGCAAGAAGCTGAAGAAGAATTAAAACGCCGGGGCATACCGCTTGCCCTGTTAATTCCGGCAGAAACA
>DAIPZX010000308.1:0-3246 GCA_036781995.1 Massilibacteroides sp.
ATTGAAGACAAGAACATTTTGCTGTTTAACAGCATTATAAAGTTTGCAGTAAATGGCTTTCAGCGATTAAAATTGCAGAACAATTCTCGGTTTAAGTTAAATTTCATATCTTTGAATAAATACAAAGATTGTCAAGTATCAACTATAAAGACACAATTATATGACTTTTGATTACAAAATGATTCAAAAAGTATACGAATCGTTACCCCAAAGAATTGCAGAAGTAAGAAACGTATTAAAACGTCCGCTTACTCTGACCGAAAAAATATTATACACCCATCTAACTAAGGGCGAGCCGATTAAGGAATATAAAAGAGGCGAAGATTACGTAAACTTTGCACCCGACCGTGTCGCTATGCAGGATGCCACCGCACAGATGGCGCTGTTGCAGTTGATGAATTCGGGACGGCAACGCGTGGCTGTACCCACCACCGTACATTGCGACCACCTGATACAAGCCTATAAATCGGCAAGCGCAGACCTGCAAACAGCCGAAGTAACCAATAAAGAAGTATATGACTTCCTGAGCGAAGTATCCAATAAATTCGGTATCGGATTCTGGAAACCCGGCGCGGGAATTATCCATCAGGTAGTGTTGGAAAATTATGCGTTTCCCGGAGGAATGATGATCGGTACAGACTCCCATACGCCCAATGCCGGAGGCTTGGGAATGATCGCTATCGGTGTCGGCGGTGCCGATGCGGTAGACGTGATGGCAGGTATGCCGTGGGAGTTGAAAATGCCGAAAATAATAGGCGTGAAGCTCACCGGAAAACTATCGGGGTGGGCATCGCCAAAAGACGTTATACTGAAACTTGCCGGAATACTGACCGTAAAAGGCGGTACGAATGCCATCATCGAGTATTTCGGAGAAGGTACGGAGTCGCTTTCGGCAACAGGGAAAGGCACCATCTGTAACATGGGTGCAGAGGTAGGGGCAACGACATCTATCTTCCCTTACGATGCCAAATCTGCTGATTATCTGGCTGCCACAGGGCGGGCGGATGTAGCGGAAATGCTTACTTCGATGATGGATTACTTCAAAGCCGATGCAGAAGTAGAAGCTGCACTGGAGAAATATTACGACCGCATTATCGAAATCAACTTGTCGGAACTCGAACCGTACGTGAACGGTCCTTTCACGCCCGATGCGGCGCATACTTTATCGGAATTTGCACAGGTAGTAAAAGAAAAGGGTTATCCGCAGGCGATGGAAGTAGGCTTGATCGGTTCGTGTACCAATTCGTCTTACGAAGATATGACACGCGCCGCCTCTATCGTACAGGATGCCAAAGACAAAGGTGTATCGGTAAAGGCACAATTTATTATCAATCCCGGTTCGGAGCAGGTGCGCTATACATCGGAACGTGACGGTGTGCTGCAAGTATTCGAAGAAGCAGGAGCGACTATTATGGCAAATGCCTGCGGACCTTGCATCGGTCAGTGGAAACGCGAAACGGAAAATCCCGACCGCCCCAACTCAATCGTCACTTCGTTCAACCGTAACTTTGCGAAGCGTAACGATGGTAACCCAAATACGCATGCTTTTGTATCTTCGCCCGAAATAGTGGCGGCGCTTACTATTGCAGGCGATTTGTGCTTCAATCCGATGAAAGATACATTGACAAACGACAAAGGCGAACAGGTAATGCTGAAAGAGCCTGAAGGGCAGCAACTTCCTTCGAAAGGCTTTGGTGTAGAAGATCTCGGATATGTGGAGCCTGTGGCAGACGGCAGTAATATAAAGGTAGAAATAGACCCGCACTCGCAGCGTTTGCAGGTGTTGCAGCCCTTCGCAGCATGGGATGGCAAAGACATCGAAGGTCAATCGTTGCTGATAAAGGTGAAAGGAAAATGTACTACCGACCATATCTCTATGGCAGGTCCGTGGCTTCGTTTCCGTGGGCATCTCGATAATATTTCGGATAATATGCTCATTGGAGCAGTCAATGCTTTCAATGACAAGACAAATTCAGTGTTAGATGTAGCTACAGGTGAGTACGAACCTGTACCTCAACTAGCTCGCAAACTGAAAGCCGAAGGCAAAGGATCGGTAGTAGTGGCTGAGGAGAATTACGGTGAAGGCTCGTCACGCGAGCATGCGGCGATGGAGCCCCGCTTCCTGAACGTGAAAGCTATTATTGTGAAATCTTTTGCACGTATTCACGAAACCAATCTCAAAAAACAGGGAATGCTGGCATTGACTTTTGTCGATAAAGCCGGTTATGATAAAATCCGTGAAGACGATAAGATCAGCATTTTAGGATTGACGGACTTCCGTCCGGGCAAGAATCTGACCGTCCGTCTCGATCATGCCGATGGCAGCAGTGATACATTCGAAGTGGCTCATACCTACAATGACCTTCAAATCGAATGGTTCAAAGCGGGTAGCGCACTTAATGCAGTCATCAGCTAGCAGTTAGCAGTCAACAGTGATCGGTTAATATGTAGGGGCGAGGTTCTCCTTCGCCCGATAGAAATGAAAATAACCGTAGGGGTTGACCTATGTGTCAACCCGATAAAAAAGCAAAACTGTAGGGGTGGGGTTCTACTCCACCCGATGAATAAAAATGCAGGGGTAAGTTCTGAACTTACCTGAATATAATTAATATAATTAAATCGGATGGATAGGTTAATAACCTATCCCTACATATTAAAATCGATGAAAACTTTAATTCTCAGTTTGTTTTTCTGTACCGTTTGCTTTGCTTCTTCTGCGCAAAGTATCGACTACGATGCCCTTGAGAAAGAGTTCAAAGCTGACACAGAACCTTTAGAAGACCTTCTTAGAGAAGTAGCTCTGGACGATGCTTTCATTGAAAAGACAAAGATTTTTCGTCGCATCACGGAAGAATATGGAAAGCTTCTCAGGAAATATGCCGGTAAATTATCTGAGACACTGGATGATAAAGAAAAAGAACTCTTGCAGGAGGAGGTCGAAGATTTTTTGAATGAAGATATTAAGTATTTTGAAATGGTGGGAGTGATGAAGGTCGATGTTTCCCATCCCTCGGCAGACAGTACGGTTTTTGGAGTAGCTGTTGCAGGAGAAAGGCTTACCGATGTTCGTAATAAAGTCACTGAAATGTATGAATATCTTTTATCGGGAAAAGATAAAAAGTAGATAGTGAGATCTGATGTCCGGAAATGTGGGTGACAGATAATTCTTCTAAGCAGTAAATATAATAATTGTAAATAAGATTAATCTTTTGATTTTATTTTGTATTTTTGATTTTAAATAGAATC
>DAIPZX010000309.1:0-3225 GCA_036781995.1 Massilibacteroides sp.
ATTCGTCCTGTCGGGCGATGCACTATTCAGCGGCGGTATCGGACGAACAGACCTTTGGGGCGGGAATCAGGAGGTATTGATTGCCGCCATTAAGGATAAGCTTCTTTCCTTGCCCGACGAAACAGTCGTTTATCCGGGACATGGACCTACCACCAGTATTATTGAAGAAAAATACAATAATCCATTTTTATAACTAATATTGAACATGGACACCAATAAATTTGTTAATCGCCACATCGGAATCTCTTCCGAAGACATCCGCGAGATGTTGAAAACAGTCGGGACATCATCGCTTGATGAATTGATCGATCAGACAATTCCCGCAAATATTCGTTTAAAAAACCCATTGAGCCTTCCCGAAGCAATGACCGAAAGGGAGCTGGCGGAACATCTTGCCGAACTTGCGTCAAAAAACGAAGTCTTTACTTCTTATATAGGTATGGGTTGGTATGATACGGTTTGTCCTGCGCCTATCCAGAGAAATGTGTTTGAAAACCCGGTTTGGTATACGTCATATACGCCGTATCAAGCCGAAATCTCACAGGGAAGGCTGGAGGCTTTATTAAATTTCCAGACGATGGTGTGCGAACTAACCGGTTTGCCGCTAACAAACTGTTCGCTTTTAGACGAAGCCACCGCCGGCGCCGAAGCAGCAACCATGCTACATGCAACCAGAAGCCGCGCGCAGGTAAAAGACGAAGCCAACACCTTATTTGTGGATGAGAATGTATTCGCTTCGACGCTTGCCGTTATCAACACAAGAATGAGACCGCAAGGGATAGAAGTGGTTACCGGAAATTATAAAACATTCCATTTTACTGAAAAAATATTTGCTGCTATCGTGCAATTCCCTGACGGGAACGGTTCAATAGAAGATTATACATCGTTTGTAGCTAATGCGAACGCAAAAGGTATTCGCGTAGCAGTAGCTGCCGATTTACTCAGCCTTGTACTCCTTACTCCTCCGGGAGAATGGGGCGCAGATGTAGCGTTCGGAACCACACAACGATTCGGCATCCCGATGTTTTACGGCGGACCGTCTGCCGCTTATTTCGCCACCAAAGAGGAATACAAGCGGAATCTTCCG
The DNA here is from genome assembly GCA_036781995.1 of Massilibacteroides sp. Classification (GTDB taxonomy): domain Bacteria; phylum Bacteroidota; class Bacteroidia; order Bacteroidales; family Tannerellaceae; genus Massilibacteroides. Next base: position 1,088 of record DAIPZX010000309.1, read on the forward strand.
GGACGTATTATCGGCATATCTAAAGATGCTTACGGTCATCCGGCTTTCCGCCTTGCTTTGCAAACACGCGAGCAACACATCAAACGCGAAAAAGCGACATCCAATATTTGCACAGCACAGGCTCTATTAGCTACAATGGCAGGATTCTATGCAGTTTATCACGGAGCTGAAGGTTTACGAAACATCGCCGGACGCATTCATTCGTACGCAGGATTTCTTGCCGGTGAACTACAGAAACTCGGTTACAAGCAATTGAATAAAAATTACTTCGACACCTTAATGATCGAACTTCCGGCAAACGCATCTATCGATGCGCTGCGCGAAATTGCGCTCGAGTGCAAAGTGAACCTGCGTTATTTTGATGGAGAAAAAGTGGGCATCAGCTTAGACGAAACAACATTGCCTACGGATATAGGCGTACTTTTATATATCTTCTCGGGAGCAGTAGGTAAAGATTATGTGTTAGATAAAGAAATTGAAAGCAAAACTTATTTTGACGCCAAATTCGCGCGCCGGTCTGATTTTCTTCAAGAAGATATCTTTAAGATTTATCGTACGGAAACAGAATTAATGCGCTACATCACTCGTCTCGGACGCCGGGATATTTCATTGGCTCATTCCATGATCTCTCTGGGCTCATGTACAATGAAATTAAATTCAGCCTCATCCATGTTCGCACTAAGCAACGGCCGATTCCAGAACATACACCCCTATGCTCCGGAAGACCAGGTGGAAGGTTACACAGAATTAATAGAAAACCTGACGGCTTATCTGAAAGAAATCACCGGATTCGCAGGATATAGCCTGCAACCCAACTCCGGTGCATCGGGTGAATATGCGGGATTACGCGTGATCCGTTCTTATTTGGAAAGTATCGATCAGGCACACAGAGATATTGTATTACTTCCTTCTTCGGCACACGGCACGAACCCTGCCAGCGCGATACAATGCGGTTATTCTACGGTTACCGTTCAATGTGACGAAAATGGGAATATAGACCTGGAAGACTTCCGACGGAAAGCCGAAGAAAACAAAGACCGCCTGGCTGCGACCATGATTACTTATCCGTCTACACACGGCATTTTTGAAGCAGACATTAAAGAAATGTGTGAGATAGTTCACGCTTGTGGAGGTCAGGTTTATATGGATGGCGCCAATATGAACGCGCAAGTTGGATTGACTAATCCCGGAATAATCGGAGCCGATGTATGCCATTTGAATCTGCATAAAACATTTGCCATACCTCACGGAGGTGGTGGCCCCGGTGTTGGTCCGATTGGCGTAGCAGCTCATTTGATTCCGTTCTTACCTTCTCATCCGGAAGTATGGGGCGATACAACCAATACCGTTTCGGCTGCGCCATTCGGAAGTGCAGGCGTTTTACCAATCACCTACGCTTATATACGTATGCTGGGCGTAGAAGGACTGACCATGGCTACAAAAGCGGCAATCTTAAACGCAAACTATCTGGCAGGTAAATTAAAAGACACCTACGGTATTGTATACACAGGCGCGACAGGGCGTGTAGGTCATGAATTGATCTTAGAATGCCGCAAACTAAAAGAAACGTCAGGTATTGACGAAGGGGATATTGCCAAGCGCTTGATGGACTTCGGCTACCATGCCCCTACCCTTTCTTTCCCGGTTCACGGCACATTGATGATCGAACCAACGGAAAGTGAAAGCAAAGCCGAGTTGGATCGTTTCGTTGAAGTATTAGACTGCATCTGGAAAGAAATCAAGGAAGTGGAAGAAGGCAAAGCGGACAAAACAGACAATGTATTAAAAAACGCACCGCATCCGGAATATGAAGTGACCGCCGATGCATGGAATCACTCCTATCCGAGAAGTAAAGCCGCCTTCCCGCTGGAATGGCTGCACGACTGTAAGTTCTGGTTGAATGTAGCCCGGGTAGATAACGCATATGGAGACAGAAATTTAATTCCGACTCTTTGTGCTTGCCAATCAGATGTAAGCTATTAATTTATAAATCCGAATAACACAATCAGGATAGACATTTTAAAATAAACGCAGCTCTTATTTTCTCGCCTGCGTTTATTTTTTTGTCTTTATCTGAATGTTATTCTTTAATTATATGAGTATTACAACAAAAAGAGAAAATTAAATTCAGCAGAGCC
>DAIPZX010000310.1:0-3210 GCA_036781995.1 Massilibacteroides sp.
ATTTGTTTCTGAGGCTCTTTTTCTATTTTTAAAGACAAACGTTGCCACTCCTCATGGACATTCACTTCATCTTTCAATGCGTTTTCTAAAAGTCTTGAATATTGATTTTTCATTTGGAAATTTCTTATACTTTTTATTTTTCTTTTATAAGACACACGTTATGTAATTATTACTTACAGCGCTTGATACTATGTGTTCGATAAATAAGCCTTCAATCCCTTTTTCAGAACCTTTAAAGCCCGATAAATCTGCGTATCGACTGTTCTGACAGAAACGGATAGCTGTTTAGCGATCTCTTTATTCTTCATTCCTCTCATGCGACTCATTATAAATATCCTTTTACACTGTTCGGGTAGGGTCTCAATAATTGAATCAATTGTTTGCTCTATTTCCCTACTCTCCGCATCCTCATCCGGAGTTGAAAATCTATCTACATCAGGGATTATATATCCGCTTTCAATTTCTGACAAAGAGATATTCGGGCGTGATGCTCGTATGAAATTGAGACATTCATTTTGTACACTGCGAAATAAATAAGCTTTCAGAGAAACTTCTATTTCTATCTCCGCTCTCCGCTCCCATAACCGCAGAAAAACATTTTGCAGTAGATCTTTCGCTTCTTCAGGATCTGAAATATATTTACGACAATGAAAGTAGAGCTGAAGATAAAAGGTGTTGAAAATAGAATTGAAAGCTAACCAGTCTCCTGCTTTCAGGAGTGTAACCATTTTTTCTTCAGATAGCTTTAACATCCTCTATACGAATTAAAAGTTGTAGAGATGCATAACTATATCTATACGCCTCCACAACTCAATATTAACTATTATAAGATAATAACTCTTATAACCAATCAGAACAATTCATCTGCTACCTGGTTGAAATACTCAACACATTGCTTTATATCAGGTACTGAGTTGTCCCAGTTATATTCATATTCGATAGAAAATACGCCTTTGAAGTTTTGCCTTTTGAGCTCACTCAACATGCCTTTCACATCCAGAATACCTGTTCCCCAGATCACATCGTGCTGTTCTTTCTCTCCGACTTTCTTTTCTGCAATATCTTTGAAATGAAGAGAAATGATACGTCCTTCTAATTTTTTCAGGCAATCAATCTGATTTAATCCTTCACGACGCCAATGTCCTACATCTGCACTTGATCCGATCAGTTTACTTCTGCCTGTAATTGCCTTTAGCAAATTATCCGGGCTCCAATATTCCGAAGGTTGCGGATGATTGTGTACGCTTATCTTGATGTTATACTGTTTTGCCAGACGTTCGACCATATCCCAGTCTTTAAGAGCCGGTTCACAGGAAATAAACTCAAGGTTCATCTGTTTTGCGAAAGCAAACATTTTTTCCCAATCCGAGGATTTTTCCGCCACATATACTCCACAACCTACAATCTTAATACCCTTTGATGCAGCCAATTCTTTAATCTCTCGCTGGGTTGAAACATCCAGATTGAAATCAAAAATCTGATTGCCCCATTTTCCTCCCAATCTATGTCCCGGATAGATTTCAATATTTTTGATTCCCAACTGATTGGTTTTATCTAAAGCCTCAACAAGAGAGAATTTGTGAAAAGAGTAGGATTGCATCCCGAGGCGCCATCCGTTTTTCTCTGCTTTTGTTTGCGCCATTGCGGGAAACGCCAATAAAGACACAAGCAGGAAAATTATTGATTTTATGCTATTCTGTTTCATATTATTCAGGCATTTCCGGTAAAGAGAACCCATTGTTATACGTATGTTTGATCCATTCATTAGCCATATCTTGCGCATTAAACTCTGCGAAACGACGGTCGAATCGCGGATCTCCATCAATAACCTTAAAGTCATCTACAGTTACAATCTTGATCTTATCGGAAGCAGAGATGTTAGTAAACTGCATCTGCTTGCCATCCCATTGCAGTTCACGATGCAATCCGTTTAATCCGGACAAACGAACGGCAAGCACACCCATAACCACCATTTCATTGAATGGTCCGGAGAACTGGAAGTTTGATGAAGCCTCTGTGCGGTTATCCGGAGACTCTTTACAAGCGCGTATCCAATCCTGTTCGTGCGCATTGGTATTCCAGATATCTCCATTACCACCTTTTACTCGTGGAATAGTAGCTTTAGGCTGATTAAAATGATCCATGGCTGAGAAAGGAAGCAAAGTGGCGTTCATACCGTAACAGCCAGTCATGATTTTTCCTTTTGACCCGATAAATATGATTCCTCCGTTTTCATCCCCCATCATTTCTCCGTCTTTCAATTCCTCCGGACGGGGAGGCATTAATCCTCCATCATACCAATAGACCTTTACTTCCGGCATTTTTACATTTCCTTTCGGTGGGCGGGCAGGGAATGTATAAGTTACAACCTGCGCATGAGGAGGTGAGTAGAGATTGCTAAGCGTGGAGCTACCGATCACACTTGTCGGATACTTCAGGTCTAAAGCCCAATAAAGCGGATCCATGATATGACAAGCCATATCACCAAGAGCCCCTGTTCCGAAATCCCACCATCCGCGCCAGTTCCAAGGTGTATACACCGGGTTATATGCTCGCTTCTGAGCCGGACCGATAAACAGGTCCCAGTCTAAAGTCGAGGGTGTTTTTACTTTATCTTTCGGTTCTTGTAAACCTTGCGGCCAGATTGGACGGTCTGTCCAACAATGTACTTCATATACATCTCCGATAATACCCGATTGTATCCACTCTGTTATCTGACGACACCAATCAAAAGAGTTTCCTTGATTCCCCATCTGTGTAGCTACGCGATATTTCTTCGCGAGTTTAGTAAGCAGACGAGATTCATAAACAGAGTGAGTCAATGGTTTTTGGGTATAACAATGCTTTCCCAAAGTAATGGCATGAGCCGTTACTCCGGCATGTGTATGATCGGGGGTCGCTACCATGATTGCGTCTATAGAGTTTCCCATTTGATCAAACATTATCCGCCAATCTTTGAATTGCTTTGCTTTAGGATAGTCGGCAAATGTCTTAGCTGCGTATCTCCAGTCCACATCACAAAGTGCGATGATATTTTCCGTATTCATATTCGCCAGGTTACGGCGCCCCATACCTCCGACTCCGATTCCTGCGATATTCAGTTTATCGCTTGGCACTGTGTATCCATGAGATTTACCCAGAATACTACTGGGAACAATCGTAAATCCGGCGGCAGCAAGCGCTCCTGTCCGAATAAAATCTCTTCTTGAA
>DAIPZX010000311.1:0-3194 GCA_036781995.1 Massilibacteroides sp.
GCTGCCCAAACGGATTTTCTTATTGTCTAAATTAGTCCCGTTCTGGATAATCGGACTTGTGCTTTTAACTTTTAGCATGTTAATTGCCTGGCTTATTTATGGATTTGTGCCAAGTGGAAGTCTGTTGACCATTTATTTATTCGCAGCTGTTTACCTGGTTGCGCTAACCGGACTTGGACTGGCTGTTTCTACGATATCCTCGACTCAGCAACAAGCGATGTTTACCATGTTTTTTTGCATGATGCTTTTTGCTTTGTTAAGCGGGTTGTTTACTCCCATAAGCAGTATGCCGGACTGGGCGCAGATAATCACCTTGCTTAATCCTATCCGTTATCTGGTAGAAGTTATGCGAATGATTTATTTAAAAGGCAGCGGATTAACAGACATAGGAGGGCATTTCCTGATTGTTTCCGGATTCGCAGTGTTCTTTAATACATTGGCGATTCTTGGATACAGAAAGAAAGGCTGATTACATTATTATACCACTCTATTGGCACAGTTGGCAATAGAACAAGGCAAACGCATTTAAACGAGCATCGTCGAGCGTAGCGAAGCAATCCAGTTTACGCCCCCGCTGGATTGCTTCGTCGCTTCGCTCCTCGCAATGACGATGTTATTTTCTCATTCAACCCACATTCGACTACAAACATAGGAAAGACGATACTCGTTTAATGACATACTACACCGATGGTTATGAATAGTCGCGGCATTGTATCATTGAATAGTCAGGTTTGTTCAAGTTGGTGTTTAACGCTCCATTTCTGTATAGAAAGGGGGTGGTAATTTTCCATTTTTTCTAATAGACTATTGATGTCTGTGTCTATTAGTAATGCTTCCTTGTATGCCGGTTTGAGAAAGCCTTTATCTACTATCTTTTGTATAAACGAAAGTAGTTCGTCAAAGAATCCATTAACGTTCAGGATGCCAACGGGGTTTTGATGAAGACCTAATTGCGACCAGGTGAGTGCTTCGAATAATTCCTCCAACGTGCCGAAACTTCCGGGAAGCGCTATAATGCCATCGGATAGCTCGGTCATCTTGGCTTTCCTTTCGTGCATGGTGTCAACAAGGATCAACTCCGTAAGGCTTTCATGTTGGAGTTCTTTTTCTTTCAAAAAACGGGGGAGAACTCCTATTGCTTTTCCTTGGTTAGCTATTACACCGTTGGCTACGGCGCCCATTAGTCCTACTTTTGCTCCTCCGTAAACCAACTCTATACCTTTATGCGCTAATGTTTGCCCCAAAAGATAAGCATGTTCTTCAAAAACAGGTTCAAATCCTATACTGGAAGCACAAAAAACTGCTATTCTTTTCATTCTTATTTATTTCTTTGGCGTTTCTTTAGTCATGCTGCATGATCCGTTCACTTTCGCATTCGGCTCTATTTCGAGAATCTGCGTGAAGATATCTCCTGTAATGTTTGCGGTCGATTTTAGTATTAACTTTTCACTCGTCCGGATCGTTCCGGTCAGAGTTCCTGCAATTTCGGCATTCACCGATTCGATATTTCCATTGACCTGCGCCTTCGGACCCACGACAATTTTTGCTCCGCACTTGATATTACCTTCTATACAGCCGTCTAATCTAAAATCAATATCTAAGATAATATCTCCTTTGACTTTAGTTCCGACAGATAACGTGTTGTGAAGCCCTCCGACTATTGATTCCGGTTTGTTTTTGTTTCCAATCATGGTGTTAAATCTTAGCTTGTTGCAAATATAGAATTATATTTTGGCTGAATGTTCTACTTTTAGTTACTTTTACATCTGAATTCAGAAAAATGATAACCTGTATTGAATTAAAAGAGATTAGATTCTACGCCTATCACGGCGTGATGGAGCAAGAACGACTTGTTGGCAATCAATTTGTTGTCGATGTTTTGTTGACCGTTCCTCTTGAGGAAGCGATGCGTAGTGATGATTTAAATGATACGATTAATTATGCCCGCGTCTATGAAGTTATTCAATCGGAGATGACTATTCCTTCCAATTTGCTTGAACACGTTGCGGGCAGAATCCTTTCTGCATTGAAAAGAACTTTTCCGCAACTGACAGCTATTGAACTGAAAGTCTCCAAACTGAATCCTCCTATGGGAGGGGAGATAGAAAGCGCTTCTGTTAAGGTTCGTCAAACTTATTAATCTATCAATATGGAAATATTGATACCGTTTGCCTTATTATGTACCAATGGATTGCGCCCTGTATTAATTGATATATTACACAAATTTGATGATAGAAGGTATTAAAAAGATCGGCTTTGATGCGGATGATACATTGTGGGTAAATGAAGTGTTTTTCAGAGAAACAGAACAAGAGTTCTATAAATTAATGACAGATTTCGCTGATGAGAAGACCGTTGGATCGGAGTTATACGGCATAGAAATGGCTAATATGAAACTTTACGGATATGGCGTTAAAGCCTTCATCCTTTCTGTCATCGAAACAGCGCATAAAATAGCCGGGGGTAACTTGCCGGCATCTATCGTTCATCAGATCATTCAATTGGGGAAAAAGCAATTGTCACAGCCGGTAGACCTATTGGCAGGAGTAGAAGAAACACTCAATGCATTAGTCGGGCGCTATGAATTGATTTTAGTGACAAAGGGCGATTTGCTGGATCAAGAACGTAAATTAGCTTTCTCCGGATTAGAACATCTGTTTCATCATGTGGAAATTATGAGTGATAAGACCGAGCGTGAATATGGTAAACTGCTCAGTCATATCGATGTTTTGCCCGAAGAGTTTATGATGGTGGGCAATTCCTTGCGTTCAGATATTCTGCCGCCGCTGGCCTTAGGTAGCTATGCGGTGTATGTACCTTACCATACGGTTTGGGAACATGAAAAAGTGAATGAACCGATTGTCAGTCCACGTTTTTATACGGTAGACTCCCTTTGGGATATTGTTGGATTAATTCCCTGAAACCAAGTGCTACATGTTTGAATATTTACGTATTCCTTTCAGATAAAAAGAAACGATCAGGCTGTTATGTGATAGCTCAGGTATATGGGATAGAACAGTTTTTCGCAGATTCTCTTCGCGTACAGGTCTGTAACTCTCTTTTAGCTCGAAGAAATCCTGTCGTGCTTTGTAAATAGCTTTCGCGTTCTTGAAATGACCGGTCAGTGAAAATTTAAGAGCTGCAAGATAATCTAAGAAAAACATTGGTCTTGCTCCTGTGCATATAATATCATT
>DAIPZX010000312.1:0-3190 GCA_036781995.1 Massilibacteroides sp.
TCATCAATCTGTTAGTGTCAAAAGAATGGGCAGCAAGAGACACTGGCTATTATGAATGTGATGATATATACTTAGGATGCAACATGTTTATGGTCTATGACCAGACTTTGGAGTTTACAGACTCATCGTTTGTTTTAACAAGTACTGATAGCCTATTTATCAAAGGGGACTTGAAAGAAGCAACTGTAACAACAGATGAGGGAAAGTATGAAATCAAAAACTCTAAAATTAGTATAATTGGAAAGGAAATGCAATATAATGCTGAAATCAAGTCTGATAGCACTTTAGTTCTTATCAATAACTATAATGGTCTAAAACATTTCTTTAAGTATTCATCTGGAGACTCTTCATACTAAAACATTTACACTATTTCGTTATTGGTCGCGAAGCAAAGCAATCCAGCCCACAACATAGATTGCTTTGTCGCTTCGCTTCTCGCAATAACGATGCCACCTCACGCAGAACAGTGGTTTCACTGCTTTTTCAGTTTCTTATTTATTGAGGGCCGCCTCCTCCTCCGCCGGTTCCGCCGCCTTCACCGCCTTTGCTGTCATCATTGCTGATACCGCGACGTACTTTTTTGATCTGGCCTTTCAGGTTACCGAATGTATAGGAAACACGAACGCTAAAGTCTCGCGCGCTCCAATGGTTTACGTTCTTATACTTAAAGGTTTCGTCTTCCGTATTGGATTCATATTTGATTGTCTTCCAGAACGGATTGTTGGCAGAAAGGGTTACGGTTAGTTTTCTATTCAGGAAGTCTTTGCTGAGATTCAACCCCGTAAAAAATTGCGAACCGCCTTTTCCTTGTAACATGATCCAGGGAGAGTAATAGCCTCCGTACACATTCACCCGGAAATCTTTCGGCAGGTTAACCTGCGCGTTTGAATATACATTGCCGCGGAATCCGTCGTTTTGCAAACCCCTTGATTTGGCTTCATACTCCACATAGCCTGCTCCTCCATTTACCGTGATATTAAATAGCTGAACCGGGTTCCAACGCGCATACAGGTAAAGCCCTACATTCTGGCGTTTCCCTATATTGTCATAAGTCGAAGCAAAGATTTTGTCTTCATTAATAAAGGTATAACGTTCTATCGCATTGTTTACGAAGCTGTAATATCCATTAATGTTCAGGTTGAACTTTTGAGAGAACATGCTGTAGGTGAAATTAACATTGTGGCTCTTTTCCGAATCTAAGTAAGGATTACCATAGGATATATTCTCCGGATTACGCTCATTCACATACGGGTTCAGAAACCAGATACTCGGACGTTGGATGCGCATGTTGTATCCTAAACGCACCTGTTGCGCCATATTGATCATGTACGAAACCGTTGCGCTGGGCACCACATCAAAATAATCGGTTTTAAAATTTTGTTCAGGTCTTTTCTTAAACTCAACATCCACATTCGTACCCTCGGCCCTGACGCCTGCCTTGTATCCAAATTTCTTATATTTAATCGCATAGCCCGCATAGCCGGAATAGATATGCTGAATATGATCCAGATTGGTAGACAGCGGACTTAACTCCCATTGTTTTGTTCCTTCGTCATAAACACGCACTGTCGCATCACTCACATTCTGCCGATAAATGTATTTCACCCCCACTTCCAGCGTATGATCTTTAAACAACGGCGTGGTATAATCCACCTGCCCTGTGTGCTCGTCCGTATAAGCCTCGTTGTCGTCCTTTCGCGGAAACATATCGGCATACGGATAGTTGTCTACATTTTCTAAATAAGTGGATGATTTACTTCCGTCCGGCGAATGGCTGAACTTATAAGAAAGCGTCAGCAATTCATCTTTCTTTTTCGTAGAGTGCTGGTAATCTAAGTTTACGTCTGTCGAGCCGAAATTATTTTTCCCGTCAGAGATGTTCCGATAGAAATAATTAAGTTCCGGAGCTAACGGTTTTTGTGATTCGACATCCTGGTCAGACAGATTCTTTATATTCCCATTAAAGAGATTTACGCCTAAGGTCAACAAATTCAACGTGTCTATCTCATAGCTTGCTTCCAAAGAACCAAACTGAAAGGGTCCTTTGTTTTTGCTTTTTCCGGTTTGAGTGATATATTCCTTCTCGCCTTCTTTCTTTTCCTGATACGATTCCGCGTCTGTCCATGGGCTATTATTGTATCGGTGGTTGTAATTGGTCGTCAGCCCGAACTTTCCGACTTTAACAGAAACATTACCCCCACCGCCGAAACGGCCCAACGCGCTTGCGTCCGCGCGAACCGTACCGGTGTAGCCATCTAATGTATTGCGGTTGGTTATAATGTTAATAATACCTCCTATACCTTCAGCGTCATACTTTGCCCCCGGCTCTGTGATTACTTCAATGTTTTTCACGGAATTGGCAGGCATACTTTTCAGCGCGTCCGCCGCGTTTTCGCCGGATAGCAGGGTGGAAGGTTTCCCATTGAGGTAGATTTTATAATTGCCCGATCCTTTCAGTTGGATTTTATCCTCCCCGTCGACAGTTACCATCGGCACCTTCTTCAACATATCCAAGGTGTTGCTGGTCACGGCTTCCGGGTCGTCTTCCAGACTGTAGGTGAGCTTATCGATCTCCACCTTAACTAAAGGCTTCTGGGCTACAACCGTCACATTCCCGATCTGCTGCGTTTCTTCCTGCATAAGAAGCTGTCCCAGATTCACGGTTTTGTCTCCCTCCTTCAACGTAAAATTCTTTACTCCCGGAGTCTTGCCAATAGATTGCATCGTGATTATATAGCTTCCCGCCTGACTTAATGGCGTTTCAAATTTTCCGTCTATATCACAAGCCAGAAGTTTAACCGGCTTGGATGGGTTGTCAACTAAAGCTATGCTTAACGTAGCATAAGGAACAGTTTCGCTTGTTAGCGAATCAACCACCTGTCCTTTTATCAAAAAAGAACCGGTTTTGTTTGCCTGCCCGTACATAGCCAATACGCTAAACAGTAGCAGAACAATCAGGCTTAAGATTTTTTTCATCGATTGAAATAACTTGTTTATTAGTCTTAGTTTAATAACAGTCCGGCAAATATAACGGAAAAACAAGGGCTACGACCATTTCGTAAATTAAAGTTCGCTAAAAATTGTATTTTGATGTTGTCGCCCACCGTATTTAGATTATATTCACATGTCTATGTCAAATAGTTGCCTTTCCGGTCAATTTTATCCGGGTTTTTAAAATTTTTTCAGTGGG
>DAIPZX010000313.1:0-3133 GCA_036781995.1 Massilibacteroides sp.
CGGACGGCGAAATCCCAAAGTTGCTGGAAATAATCAGAGGCATAATAGATTTCATTCCAATGAAATCCCAACCATTGAATGTCTTCTTTAATGGAATCCACATACTCTACATCTTCTTTGACCGGATTTGTGTCGTCGAATCGCAGATTGCAAATGCCATTATAGCGTTCTGCAATACCAAAATCAATGCAAATCGCTTTCGCATGGCCTATATGCAGATAACCGTTTGGTTCCGGCGGAAAACGCGTCTGTACGCGTCCGCTGTTTTTACCTTCAGCCAAATCTTTTTCTACAATTGTTTCAATAAAATTCAAGCTCTTTTTGCTTTCTTCATTTGCTTTTATGTCGCTCATATTGTACTCGATTTGTTTTTAAGAATGCAAAGGTAATTATTTCTTTACAAGCTGCATAATGAAAGGTCTATTTTCATGGGAAAGTGAGCGTGAAGCATGTCTGTTCAGGATTTGTTTTTACCGTAAGCGTACCTCCTGACAGACGCATGATTTGCCGGGATACGGAAAGGCCTATTCCGTTACCCTGTTCTTTTGTGGTAAAGAACGGAACAAAGATATGTTGCATTATGTCCGGCGGAATAGTAGGTCCATTATTGTATATCTCCATAATCACAGCTTCCTGACTGTCTGCATACGCTTTAAATGTGATCAAACCATCTGCTCTTTTATTGCCTATTGCTTCCAATCCGTTTTTCAGTAGATTAAGAACCACCTGGCTAATCAGGTTTTCATCCGCATAAACGATCAAATCTTCCTGAGCGATATCCAGTTCTATGCGGATGTTTGGGTAGTTTTTTTGATGCAAGGCCAATTGCCGCATGCGTTTAGCAAAAGAATTTACATAGAAAAGAGTAGGGGTGGGAGTAGGCAGATGCGTGAGCTTCCGGTAAGACTCGACAAATGCCATCAGGCTTTTTCCGGTTGAATTGATAACCTGCAGTCCATCTTTGATTTCCTTGTTTGTGTTTCCATGCACCGATAGGAGTATTTCGCTTAAAGATGTGATTGGTGTGATGGAATTCATTATCTCATGCGTTAATACGCGTGTGAGGCGCATCCATGAATCAATCTCTTTTTCATCCAATTCTTTGTTGATGTCGTTTATCGCGATGATGCGGACATTCTTTGACTGGAGCTGCATTCCGGAAACCTGAATAAGCAAATGAACCAGCCCCCGTTCGTTATAAAAACTGATCTGCTCTTTTGCGCCTGGATGTGCTTTGGTAATCACTTCCTCTAATTGATGGTCAATTTTAGCTAATTGCTTTACGTGTGTAAAAACAGACATGCCTAAAAGATGTAGCGCTTCTTTGTTGGTTTGAAATACATATCCTGCTTCATCGATGACGATAATCCCCGTATTGACAAAGTTAATAATCAACTCGTAATACTTCTCTTTTTGAATCACCTCGGCTTTTGTCTGAAATAAAATTTTGTTGATCCGGTTCAGGGAGTTGTTGACCATTTCGTCAGACGAAGAGCTTCCGCGTTCGGCAAAACTGAAAGCCTGGTCTCCATTGTCGATGGAGTCGAACAGAAACGCGATCTTTTGAGCATTTTGTTTATAAATTTTTCTGAGTGTCTGAAAAAGGAGAAACCAAAAGGGTACGATAATTCCGAAAAATATCCACTCCTTTTGCATAGCCAGATAGGTTCCAGCAACAGTCAAAACCATCAGCAGGAACAGTATGACAGAGAATCTTTTAAATACTATCCTCAACATATGATTGCTTATAATTCGTGCCGTTTGATTTTGTTATACAGGGTCTGCCTCGATATGCCCAGTTGTTGGGCGACTAACGACATGTTTCCTTCAAATTTATCAATGGTTTCCCGGATCATTTTGTACTCCATATCTTCCAGTGTCGTGATCTCTTTCTGAATTTTGTTTTTGTTTTTGCTTTTGCTCAGTTCAAAAGATACCTCATCCAATATATCGGTTTCATTGATGATAACCGCTTTTTCGATTGTATGTTCCAGTTCACGTATATTTCCGGACCAAACATGCTGCATTAATCTTGCTTGGGCTTCGGCTGTCAATCGCATGTTCTGTTTCCCATAGATTGAGCAATATTTGGATAGAAAAACTTCTGCTAAGCGTATAATGTCTTCCCGGCGTTCTCTTAGTGGAGGGATTCTTACATGTATTGTATTAATACGATACAAAAGGTCTTCACGAAATTCACCCTTTTCGACCATTTCTTCCATATCCCGGTTCGTTGCGCAGATCAGCCGGATATCTATCGGAATTGGTTTGTTGCTTCCTACCCTCACGATATTGCGGCTTTGCAATACCGTTAGCAATTTTGCCTGCAAGTGATAGGGGAGGTTTCCTATTTCATCTAAAAACAGCGTTCCATCATTGGCAGACTCGAATTTTCCCGGCCGGTCAGTATTCGCATCCGTAAAAGAACCTTTCATATGCCCGAATAACTCGCTTTCAAATAAGGTTTCCGTAATAGCTCCCATATCCACCGGGATCATGCTGTTTGCTTTACGTTTAGACAATGCGTGTATCTCACGTGCGAGCATTTCTTTTCCGGTACCATTCTCTCCTGTAATCAGGATGTTGGCATCTGTGATAGCCACCTTTTCAATCAGGGAACGTAGCTGTTGCATGACTTTGCTTTCTCCCCAGATCATTCGGGAAGATGCCGGAGCATGAGCGTTTTCTTGTTCTTTCTTGCCCTTCCTGTTCGTGTCTGCAGCCGCTTTCAGTAGTGTTTGTATTAATTTGTCGTTATCCCATGGTTTAACAACAAAATCAGCAGCTCCTTCCTTAATCCCTTTTACGGCAAGATCAATATCCGCATAGGCGGTAAACAATACCACCGGCAGAGACTGTTTTATTTTCTTGATTTCCGTTAGCCAGAATAAACCTTCATTCCCGTTGTTAATGCCGGATTTAAAGTTCATATCCAGCAATATTACATTCGGTTTTTCTTTTAATAAGACAGATTTAATCTGTTCGGGAGAAGAAATTGTGATGATTTTTTCAAAGACTGTATCCAACAGCATTTTCATTGCCGTCAGAATTGCTTTGTTATCATCCACTACCAATATAGTCCCTTGTTTTGACATTGTTGTTGTTTTCCATTTCTTGTAAGTCTCCAAAGATA
>DAIPZX010000314.1:0-3123 GCA_036781995.1 Massilibacteroides sp.
TGAATCCACTGGTGTTTGAGACCAGCGCGTCTACCAATTCCGCCATCTGGGCATTTTTTTTATGCGTTGCAAAGGTAGGAGTTTTTTTTATTTTTGCAAGAAGTACTGCTCTTTTTTTAGCCTTTACTGATTCTCTTTTGATTTATTGGGTTTTGAAAAAGACTAAATGAAAGATTATTTCGTTTACTTTGTAATATTATCACAAAAAACGATATTATGACGGATAATTATTGTGTTATTATGGGAGGAGGGATCGGAAGCCGGTTCTGGCCGTTCAGTAGAGAATCATACCCAAAGCAGTTTCTCGATATGTTTGGAGTCGGACGTTCGCTATTGCAAATGACTTTTGATCGCTTCTCTAAAATTATACCTGTAGAAAATATTTACATTGTTACCAATGAAATCTATGCTCCTTTAGTAAGGACGCAACTTCCGGAATTAGACGAAAGACAAATATTGCAGGAGCCGGCAAGAAGAAATACGGCGCCTTGTATCGCTTATGCTGCTTATCACATTAATGCGCGTAATCCTAATGCGAATATTGTGGTAGCTCCATCAGATCATCTGATCCTCAAAGAGAATGTTTTCGTGAAAGATATAGAAAAAGGCTTAGCTTTTGTGAAACACAATAATGCATTGGTTACTTTGGGGGTGAAGCCAAGCAGGCCTGAAACCGCTTACGGTTATATTCAGAGCGATGAGGAAGGCATCGGGGATTTTGTAAAGGTTAAAACGTTTACAGAGAAACCGAATGCCGAACTTGCCCGGGTATTTTATGAAAGCGGAGAATTTTTTTGGAACTCAGGCTTGTTTTTATGGAAAGTTTCGTCTATTATAAATGCCTTTGAACGTTTTTTGCCGGATATCACGGCTCGCTTTAATTTAGGGTTAGACAAGTTTAATACTTCGGAGGAAAA
Organism: Massilibacteroides sp.; assembly: GCA_036781995.1. GTDB lineage: Bacteria > Bacteroidota > Bacteroidia > Bacteroidales > Tannerellaceae > Massilibacteroides. The sequence goes on from DAIPZX010000314.1 coordinate 918, forward strand.
GACCTTTATCAGTGAAAACTTCGCTTACTGTCCGAATATTTCTATAGACTATGGAATTATGGAGAAAGCAGACAATGTCTATATGCTTGGGGTTGATTTTGGTTGGGCTGATTTAGGAACATGGGGTTCCTTGTATGATATTGCGACGAAGGATAATAACGCGAATGCTTTGCTGAAGAGCCGGGTGATGATGTACGATAGCCGTGAAAACCTGATTGCCTTGGGAGACAAGAATAAATTGGCTGTAATTCAAGGACTGAACGGCTACATTGTCGCTGATTCGGGAAATGTGCTTCTTATTTGTAAAAAAGAGGATGAAGATCGGATCAAACAGTTTGTTGCGGACGCTCAACTGGAATTTGGTAAAGAGTTCAATTAGAACAACAATAGGAACTTGCTTTTAAAAAAAACACGTCTTTCAGAATTAAACGCTGAAAGACGTGTTTTTTTAAGACTCTTTTTTTGTAAACGGGGAGATTCAAATTTGAAGCTCCTCGGAATTTTAAAAGATACTTCCGAAATTCTGGCTATATTTGTGCAAACAGACGATATGGCAGAACATAACGAAACGGGAAAAGAAGGAGAGCTTGAAGCATGTGCCTGGCTAAGGCAAAACGGATTTCGGATAATACAAACCAACTGGAGATGGCATCACTATGAGTTAGATATCATTGCGCTACAGGGAAAAGAACTTGTCGTTATCGAAGTTAAGACGCGATCTGCCAATTATCTTCTTCCTCCTGAAAAGGCTGTAACTAAAGCAAAAATTAAGCGTATTGTTGCCGCTACCGATGCGTATATTCGTTATAAAAATATAGATGTCGATATTCGTTTTGATGTAATCATTGTTATTAAGAAAAAAAACGGACATCAGATTGAACATATCGAAGATGCCTTTTATGCTCCGGTCAATCAATAAATCTTGTAACCTATGAATATAGAAGAAGTTCGCGAATATTGCTTAAGTCTGAAGAATACATCAGAACATCTTCCGTTTGATGATGTATCTTTGGTCTTCAAAGTGGAAAATAAGATGTTTCTTTTGTTGCCTCTTGATGCGGAAGAGCCTAAAATCTCTCTTAAATGCAACCCCGATTATACGGAAGAACTCCGGGAACGGTATAATGCGGTAGAAGGCGCTTACCATTTCAACAAAAAATACTGGAATTCCATTTATCTTAACAGGGATATGCCTGACGATGAAATAAAGCAGTGGATAGACCATTCATTCCGAGAGGTAATTGCGAAACTACCTAAAAAGATCAGAGAGCAGTATGCGGAATAACGTTCAGCCTCAGATTCCGGAAGTGATACGGTTGGCGGAGACGGTATCAACAAACAATTACATCCGTAGCCTGCTCAAAGAACAAACATTGCCGGAAGGTAGTCTTGTGGTCACGAATTTCCAGACCTCAGGCAGAGGACAAGCCGGAAATTCGTGGGAATCAGAAGCCGGAAAGAATCTGACATTCAGTATCGTGATCTATCCGGAAACAATCGCCGCGAATGAACAATTTCTGATCTCGCAGATTGCCGCGCTAAGCGTTAAGGAAACATTATCGGAATACACAGACAATATCCGGGTTAAATGGCCAAATGACGTGTACTGGAACGACCGTAAGATTTGCGGCATGTTGATAGAAAACGATCTTGGAGGTTATTCCATTTACTGTTCAGTATGCGGCATAGGCATTAACATCAATCAAAAGGAATTTTTCAGCGATGCCCCCAATCCGGTGTCGCTTACGCAAATCACCGGGCAAGAATACAATCTGGAAGAAATATTAACCCGCTTCCGCCATCATTTCTATCAACTTTACATCAAATTACTGCAAGACAAAAAAGAGTTCATTCGCCAACAATACAGAAATGCGCTCTATCATGGAGAAGGCTTTCACACCTATAAGGATGACCACGGAATGTTCGAGGCAGAAATTAAAGACATTGAACCGACAGGGCATTTGATCCTCCGGCTTAGAGAGGGAGAAATAAGACGCTATGCGTTTAAAGAGGTTTCTATAAAACCTTAAATCCGCAAGTCTCTTCTATTCGGAAGCCTGGATGCAGGATGTACTCATCTGGGTTAAGGAATGTCCGATTGATGACTATTTCCACCTGATTCCTTTTAACTATTCAGCCATTCGTTATTGGAGAGTAACCCTGTTTTCAACATCACTATGAATCAAAAAAAACATAAGTATGAATT
>DAIPZX010000315.1:0-3115 GCA_036781995.1 Massilibacteroides sp.
AAACACTTAACAATGTATCAAATATATCATATAAAAAGCAGAAAAACAAATCTTTCTGAAGTAAGGCGTACTATTCTCATTTTTAGACTCACAGAAGAGTTTGACTTGCAATCGCTTGGGAAAAGAGATGTTTATCAGGTGTGTTTTTTAACACATTCTGATTTATATGCCATGTTATAACAACATTACCACTCTTTTTCTATAACTTTATCAAGTATATGAATAGTAAAAGAAGAAGAATATGTACAACGCAGATTTAGAATTTGAAAAATTAGAATTGGCATTACCCCCCGCACCGGCCCCTGCAGGGGTTTACAAACCGTGTTTGATTGATGGCAACTATCTTTACTTGTCCGGACATGGTCCCGTACAAAACGATCGGTCACTTATTATCGGGCGTATTGGTCGCGACCTGACAGCCGAAGAAGGCAAGCTGGCGGCACGCCAGGTGGGATTGACTATGCTATCAACCATTAAAGCGAATTTAGGCAGCCTCAACAAAGTAAAAAGGGTGATAAAGGTTTTAGGTATGGTGAACTGTACTTCCGATTTCGAGAAGCATCCCTATATCATCAACGGATGCAGCGAGCTGTTTGCCTCTGTTTGGGGAGCAGATAATGGAGTAGGAACTCGCAGCGCTGTTGGGTTTGGCTCCTTGCCGGATAATATCCCGGTCGAAATTGAGGCGATTTTCGAACTATATTAATTGGCGCCATGACTGAATGGTATCTGATAAAAAATGCGGATAAGGTGGATTCTCCGGCTTTGGTGATCTATCCTGACCGCATACAAGAAAACATCAATCTGGCAATTGATATTGCCGGAGGAAGTGAACGGCTGAGACCTCATGTCAAAACCTGTAAAATAGCCGAAGTTTGTGATTTAATGATTCGTTCGGGAATAAATAAGTTTAAATGCGCAACTATTGCAGAAGCAGAAATGCTGGGAATGTCCAAAGCTGAAGACGTATTACTGGCTTATCAACCGGTCGGACCCAAAATGCAGCGTTTTCTTTCTTTGATTAAGTCTTTTCCGAACACTCGTTTTTCCTGTTTGGCAGACAATAAAACGTCTGTTCTGCAACTAAACGATCTTTGTTTGTCGAATCAATTGCATGCCGATATTTACATCGATCTGAATGTAGGAATGAATCGAACAGGTGTACACCCGGACGAGGCTATAGCTTTAATCAAAACGATTCTCTCTTGCACTCAGCTAACGCTGAAAGGAATCCATGCTTATGACGGGCATATTCACGATCAAGATCCGGCTTTAAGAATGGAAGCCGGAGAGAAGTCTTTTGCTATTGCCGAACGGGTTCTTTTCGAGACCAGAAAACTTACCCCGAAACCTCTGCATATTATAATGGGAGGAACGCCTACTTTTCCGATTCATGTCGGGCGAAAAGATACGGAATACAGTCCGGGAACTTTTGTATTCTGGGACTGGGGTTATCACAAGATGTTGGCAGATTTGCCTTTCCAATATGCAGCGTTGGTTCTGTGCCGGGTTATTTCTGTTATCGACACCAATCATGTTTGTTTGGATTTGGGGCATAAGGCTGTTGCTGCAGAAAACCCCTTGCCACGGGTCTACTTTCTGAATGCTCCGGACGCTACGCCTGTATCACAGAGCGAAGAACACTTAGTTGTTAGGGTAGAAAACAGCAAGCAATACCCTATCGGCAAACTTTTGTATGGCGTGCCTGTACATATTTGTCCGACAGTTGCCCTTTACGATAAAGCTTATACTATAATCAACAATGAATACACGGCTCTTTGGCGCGTAATCGCCAGAGACAGGTCGATTAATCTTTAAATCAATATATCACATGTCAAACAGATTTATCATTGATGCCCATCTGGATTTAAGCATGAATGCATTAGAGTGGAACCGTGACCTGAGACTTGAAGTAGAAGAAATCAATCAACGGGAGACCGGCATGAACGATAAACCCGACAGAACCCGGGCAACTACCTCTTTTCCTGAATTAAGAAAAGGAAATATCGGATTGGTTGTGGCCACTCAAATAGCCCGGTACGTTTCTCCGGAAAGCAGTCTGCCGGGCTGGAATTCTCCCGAACAAGCCTGGGCACAAACACAGGGACAACTGGCTTGGTACAAAGCCATGGAAGAAGAAGGCGAAATGGTTATGATAAAAAACAGAGCTGAATTAGATTCCCATCTAACCTTATGGAATAATACGGAAAACAACGAAAAAAAACCAATCGGTTATGTTTTAAGTATCGAAGGAGCAGATTCGTTTGTCACAGTCGGACATCTTGAAAGAGCCTACAATTACGGGCTACGCGCCGTTGGTCCTGCCCATTACCGCGAAGGCAGGTATGCAAATGGAACGGATTCAAGCGGACGATTAAATCAAATGGGGCAAGACTTGCTGAAAGAGATGGATCGCCTGCACATGATTCTGGATGTTACCCATCTGAACGACGATGCGTTCTGGCATGCATTGGATATATACCGGGGGCCGGTGTGGGCAAGCCATAACAACTGCCGCGCATTCGTAAACCACAACCGTCAGTTCAGCGATGAAATGATCTGCGCCCTGATTAAGCGGCAAGCCGTGATAGGTATTGCTTTGGATGCCTGGATGATGGTTCCCGATTGGGTAAGAGGCGTGTCTACCCCCAAGGGAATGAATTGTTCAATGGAAATCATGGCAGACAATATAGACCATATTTGCCAGCTATCAGGAAATGCGGATCATGCTGCGATCGGAAGCGATCTGGATGGTGCTTTCGGCACGGAACAATGCCCTTACGACCTTAAAACAATTCGTGACGTTCAAAAAGTATTTACCATCCTTGAAAGAAGAGGATACAACGATGCGTCTCTGAATAAAATAGCAAATGGCAACTGGATTACCTTTCTGCAAAGAGCACTTTAAAAGTCGGTTGGTCAGTAAGAAAAAGAAAACGCATTTAAACGAGTATCGTCTTTGCGAGAAACGAAGTGACGAAGCAATCCAGAGGTGGCGTAACTGGATTGCTTCGCTGCGCTCGATGACGAGACAATTTCAAATTTTATCCCATTTTTTCGCATTTGAAAATCAATGTGTATTTAGGGCATAAAAAACATAACTATGAATTTGGAA
>DAIPZX010000316.1:0-3065 GCA_036781995.1 Massilibacteroides sp.
AAAGCAAATCAGCAATATCTTCAGATAGGTTTTGTTAAACATGGAAAGAATCATGCCTACGGTCGAGCCCATCACCTTGCGCAATCCGATCTCTTTACGCTTGTATTCACAATCAAAGACCACTAACCCGAATACACCCACAATGGATATAAACACTGCGATGAGACTAAACAATGTAATCAGTTCAGTGAGCCGGTCTTCTTCCTGATATAAATCATTCAGCACTTTATCATAGAAAAACACATCAAAGAGCTTTTCCTTGTCAAATTTCTGAACAGTGGTTTTAACCTGTTGCATGGCAGCATACAGATCGCTGCCCGCTTTTACCTTCACATAGACCCAACTAGGTACAGTTCCCCAGTTTTCAGTTCCCCAAACGTAAAAAGCCATCGGAGAAGTCTCCGTACGGAATGAGGTGAATTTAATATCGGGAATAAAACCGACTATTTCGGTAGAATCAACAATGGTGCCAAGTTCCAGATTGTATGTAAACCGGGCTGTTTCATTAAAAATATAAGCACCGTAGCGGGTAGCCTTATCCTCGTTGCGGAACTTCCGTCCTTCAATCACATCCACACCTATCACGTCCAGAAAGGAAGGATCGACCGGAAGGCATTGAAACGTTATATCTTCTCCTTTGTAACTCCTGCCCCAGCCCATATATTGGTCGCCGCTCGAAAGCAGGGTTTGTGCATTTGTCACTCCTTCAATCCCCGAAAAGGCTTTTAACTCGCTCGTAAACGCATCCCAACTATTCAACAACGGTCTGCTGAAATTACATACAATCAATTCATCCTTATCATAACCTAAAAACGATTTATGCATATATTGGTTTTGAAGATACATAAAAATCGCACCCGAAATCAGGGCAAACGAAGCAAAAAACTGAACCCCGATTAATCCATTACGCAACAGACGGCCTTTAGGACTTAATCCGAAGCTCCCTTTCAAAACCAGAGCGGGTGAAAATGATGTAACGTAATAAGCCGGATATAATCCTGCTACTACACCTAAAACGATTGAAACAGCCAATGTCAGTGCCATCAATTCTTTATGATATTGGAGGGAAACATCAACATTCACTAATTCTGCCAATGGAGAGATGGAAAAGAAATAAACCAAGGCTAAGGATAATAGATAAGCAAGAATAGTAATACAAACCGCCTCTATAAGCAGCGCCCTTCTTAAGGTAGCATTGGCTCCACCCAAGACTTTTTGCGTGTTTATACTTTTGATACGCATGGGGGTTAAAGCCATACTGAAATTAGTAAAATTAATTGCTCCGATAAGCAGCATAAGCACAGCGATAGCAAACAAGACCAGAACAATTTGCCGGCTGGATTTGGGTGTATAATCATAGGTTACATCCGTTGTATAATGTAAATCGTGCAAGGGAGTAAAACGAATATCCATCTGATCTTCATTAACACTCTCTCCCCAAATCGTTTTCGGATTAAAAGTTGACATAAAATTATCATGCACATCTTTTACTGACGCGGGATCATCCAACAATAAAAAGAATTCATAATTCCAGTTTCCCCAGTTTGTTGCATTTTCTTTTTTGTTCAGATCAAGATAGATCATATTCCCCAGGGATGAATTATCCGGAATATCCTTGTAAACCCCTTTCACCGTCGCGGTTTCGGATTGCAGCAACAACTGTTTTCCGATACTCGATTCGCCTGCAAAAAACAGGTTAGCCAAACTCTCCGGAATCAGTACGCTCTGCGGTTCTTCCAGACCATCTATGTCTCCATCAACCATTTCAAAGCCAAACAAACGAGGTAGCGATGGACTGACTGTTCGCACTGATGCTTTATAAAACTGCTTCTGTCCGGATTGCAGAACGGCAATATCCGATTTGAAAGCCATGTTCAGGATGGCACCTTCTTTTATATGCGGGGAGGATGCCGTTATTGCCTCAGCAAAAGGACGAGCTATCACCCCTTGTTTGGTTCCGCCATTATTCAATTCTACACGGAAGATCGCATCTGAGTTTTTAAAAGACGTATCAAAATTTTGATCATAGCCAACCTGCATCATAATAACGATAAAAGCAGCAAAGGCAACAGACAGTCCCAAAACATTCAAGACAGTAGCCATCCTGAAGCGGCGAAAAATGCTTATAAAATTTCGTATAATCGTTCTCATATTTTTATTCTATCATCTGAGGTTAAAACAATAAATCTAAACAGATAGGGTAAACTACACTTTTTATAGGATGAGCTTTTATTATGTAAAAAGCCTTTCAATAATAAAAAGCAATACCTCCGGTCTTCACAGATGAGAAGTAGTTGTTGACTTAAAATCTATTTTATTCAAATAATTATACAAATTCACTTACAGATGACACTACCTGCCCGTCAAACAGATTGATCACGCGGTGGGCAAAGCTCGCGTCATGTTTTGAGTGCGTTACCATGATGATGGTGGTTCCTTCTTTGTTCAGTTCCGTAAGCAAGTCCATTACTTCAGCTCCGTTCTTACTGTCCAGATTACCTGTCGGCTCATCGGCAAGGATAATCTTCGGACCGGAAACAACCGCGCGGGCAATCGCTACACGTTGCTGCTGACCTCCGGATAATTGTTGCGGGAAATGTTTTGCGCGATGGCTTATGTTCATTCGTTTCAGGATGTCATTCACCATTTTTTTACGTTCCGCCGGTTTGATATTCAGATAGGTCAGCGGTAGTTCCACGTTTTCGAATACATTCAGTTCGTCTATCAGGTTGAAACTCTGAAATACGAATCCGATGTTTCCTTTGCGCACGTTGGTGCGTTCTTTTTCTTTCAGGTGTCCTACTTCATGCTCAGCCAGGTAATAATCTCCTTCCGTCGGGTTATCCAACAATCCGAGTATATTCAACAGGGTTGATTTACCACAACCGGATGGTCCCATAATTGCAACAAATTCACCATCTTTTACTTCCAACGATACTTTATTCAACGCGATTGTTTCCACTTCTTCTGTGCGGAAAAACTTGCTTAAACCTTCCATTTTAATCATGACTTTTCAATTTTATATTGTTATTAAATTAATGATATTAATGAAAAAAACATTAGGT
>DAIPZX010000317.1:0-3056 GCA_036781995.1 Massilibacteroides sp.
AAAGATATAGGCTTTAATCATATAATTTCATGTAGAGATGAAATAGTATCGGATATTAACGAACAGTGTAATTATCTGTTTTTTATAAAAAAAGGAAAAGTAAGGATAGATTATAACCGGCAGCAGAGGATTTTTGACTCCGGTGAGATGTTTTTTGTTTCCGAAAAATTAACCTCGATCATTACTCTATTGAATAATTCGGATGTTGTAGTTTATAGTTTCCAAAATAAATTTAGCCTATGCACTATCTTTGATTATGAACAGTTGGGCGAAGAGCAAGTTAAAGATATTCCCACACTTTTAGCTCTGAAAATGACTAAACCTATCCTGAGCTTTCTGGATTTGATTATTCTTTATATTGAAGATTGTTTGTTCTGTAATTATTTGTTGAAGATAAAAGAACAGGAGTTATTTATACTTCTTAAAGCTTTTTATGCAAAACAACAACTTCTCTTTTTATTCTATCCGGCGTTCAGCATGAATATTGATGTGTCTGAATCATAATTCCGTTTATTCAGTGCTGAAATCTATAGAAAATAATACATTTGCAATAGTTCTATATGTAAATATCTATGAGAGATTACACCGGATTAGTCTTAGAAGGAGGAGGCATGCGATGCGCCTTTACAGCAGGAGTGCTTGATTTTTTTATGGATCATCAGATTTGGTTTCCTTACACAATAGGTGTATCAGCCGGAGCAAGCAATGGCATTTCTTATATGTCGCACCAGCGAGGTCGTTCGCGTTATTCGTATGTGGACCTAATGCGAAAATATAAATATGTAGGCTTATTGCCTATGTTGCGGGGAAAAGGAATAATTGATATGGATTTCCTGTTTGATGTTTTTCCTCAAAAATATTATCCGTTCGATTATGACAAATACTTCGAAACGAAAGAACGATTTGTTGTTGTGACAAGTAATTGTCTGACCGGTCAGGCTGAATATTATGAAGAAAAATCGGACCCGGATCGTTTGCTTTCTATTGTGCGGGCTTCTTGTTCTCTTCCCGTCATGTGTCCTCTTGTCTATGTAGATGGAACGCCAATGGTTGATGGAGGGGTCTGCGATTCGATACCTTTGCAAAAATCTATTTTGGATGGAAACAGAAAAAACATGGTTGTTCTCACAAGGAATAAAGGTTACAGGAAGAAGGATAAAGATTTCTATCTTCCGGGTTTTATCTATCATAAATTCCCGGAATTGAGACAGCAATTAAAACTTCGCTATAAAAGATACAACGAGCAGCTTGATTATGTGGAAGCATTGGAGGAAAAAGGAGATATCCTTGTTATTCGTCCGGTTCGAAAACTGAAAGTTACCCGTACTGAAAAGAATATAAATAAATTGTCTTCCCTCTATAACGAAGGATATGCATGTGCGAAATCTATATTTATCAAAGAGGGTTTGTTGAAGTCCTTATAAGGATTTAGCAGTCTTTGCCGGGTCAAGGGATAGATTGCAGACATCTTTCCAGCGTCCGTCAAATCGCGCTTTGCCTAATGCGTTGTCGCGCATCTGTGAACCCGGATGTCCTTTTGCTATATCTGCGGAATGTGCTGCTATTTTATGAGCAATCAACCTGCCCTTGACGGTATCTTTATCTGCAGATGCTGTTTGGTCTGATATTAAAGAAACGCCTTGCCATGCAATTAGGGCAGCTCCGATAGCTGAAGCAATATATTCTTGTCCCGGAGCAATATCTGTGCTCACCGGACCGGCGGAGAAAAACGGGGTTTGCTGGCAGATATATTGTTGCTCTTTTATGCTTTCCTTGATCTTATTAAGCGGAGCATGTCCCGGTCCTTCTATGATAACTTGAATAAAATACTCCTCTTTTGCTTTTTTTGCCAGTTCGCCTAAAACGTGTAGTTCTGAGAATTGAGCGGCGTCACTTGCGTCATAAATGGAGCCGGGACGTAAAGCGCTGCCCAATATTAAAGAAATGTCATATTGTTTTATTATAGCACAGATATCGGAAAAATGCGTGTAGAGAAAATTTTCCTTGTTATTCGCTTTCATCCAGTTTTGAAGAATAACTCCGGCTGGTTCTGTAATTCCTGTTAACCGTATTTCAGTTTGTTTTATATGTTTCTTTAATAAACCCGCATGAATAATAAAGCAATCCACTCCTTGTTCTGCCTGATTAATTAGCGTATTGCGGAATAGCTCCCACTTTAACGCCTCAGGGTTGTCGCATTGTTTGAGAGCATCAAAAAGAGGCGTTGTGCAATAAGGAACCGGACTATTACGTAATATAAGGTTGCGTGTGTTTGTTAAATGTGCATCATCTTTATTTTCAATAAGCAAATCGGTGCCCCATTTGCAACGCCAGGCAATTTTTTCCACCTCGTCTTCCGGGATAAATACCTTTCTTCCATAAGGAATATGGGATGCGACCTTTACCAGAAAACTTTTACCAATAATCATGGGTTCTGCTTCCGGGTGATTGATGTTGGATGGTATGACGGCACGACCTGCCGCAATCTCCTTTCGTACGAAATCGGGAGTAATGTGAGACTTTAATCCAAGCTCTTCCACTTGTTGATTTTCTCTGATTGCTACATACTCCATTTCGGGAGTAATAACCCGGCGTTTGGCATAATATAACTGGGTGATGTTTTTTCCCTTCTTGGCAATAAAAGCATTGTTGATCTTTACCTGATCTTTTCTTCGAATATTCCAGTCGTCTTTTATGCAGGGGATTCCTCGTTGAGGGATGATGTTGATTTTAGGGTCTGAATAAGGTCCCGTTGTGTCATAAAGTATAACAGGGTTATTTTTTTTTATATTTTTATCCCCGTTTTTATCTACGGATATTGTGTCGGAAAGAGTAACTCTCCGTGCGGCAACGCTAACTTGGTTTTTTTTGCCCGGGATATATTCTTTTTCAGACGCAGGAAAACTGATCCGTATATTTTTCTTACCAGCCATAATCTTTTATCCGTACCTAAAATGGCAATTAATATAAATAAAAAAACGTTGGGAAGTTTAATTTCCAACGTTTTTTTGTTTTGTGACCGCGACAGGATTCAAACCTGTAACCGGCTGATCCGT
>DAIPZX010000318.1:0-3046 GCA_036781995.1 Massilibacteroides sp.
AATCCATTTTCATTTTAATATGAAAAAATCTAATTTGCTATCAATATGATATTTTCTTATTCGCTTCACAGCCGACCACAAACATAGGAAGGCGATGCTATTTTAAATGCGTTTGCCCTGTGGATCGTTGTTTTTGATATATGAATTATGAGGTATTATTCATATATTTGCATGAGTTGTACACAAATGAGCTGCCTGAATATATATGAAACCCGAAAATAACACGGATAACAGAGACGACGAAATAAACGAACCGGAGTCTGATTTGGATAATGAAAAAGACGTAAAGGAAGAAAGTACGCATTCTGATTATAAAGTTCCCGGAAAATCCGGAGGGAGATCATCTTATCACCTGTCCGGGATGTATCAGGACTGGTTTCTGGATTATGCTTCCTATGTAATACTCGAACGTGCCGTACCCCATATCAATGATGGGTTAAAGCCGGTTCAACGCCGTATTCTACACTCTATGAGGCGATTGGACGATGGACGATACAATAAGGTGGCCAATATTGTGGGGCATACGATGCAGTTTCATCCGCACGGAGATGCTTCTATCGGAGATGCGCTTGTACAACTGGGGCAAAAGGATTTGTTGGTAGACTGCCAAGGGAACTGGGGTAATATCCTGACCGGAGATGGCGCCGCTGCGCCGCGTTATATTGAAGCGCGCTTGTCTAAGTTTGCTTTGGAGACGGTCTTTAACTCTAAAACGACTTCCTGGCAGCTATCTTATGATGGGCGTAATAAAGAGCCGGTCACATTGCCCATAAAATATCCTCTGCTACTGGCTCAGGGTGTAGAAGGTATTGCTGTCGGGCTTTCTTCAAAAATATTGCCCCACAACTTCAATGAATTGCTTGATGCGTCAATCGCCTATCTTAAAAAAGAAGAGTTTGCGCTCTACCCCGATTTTCAGACAGGGGGATATGTCGATGTGTCCAAATATAATGATGGAGAACGCGGAGGCTCGGTCAAAGTACGTGCCAAGATTAGCAAACTGGACAACAAAACGTTGGTTATCACGGATATTCCTTTTGGAAAGACGACTTCTTCCATTATTGATTCCATTCTGCGGGCAAATGACAAGGGAAAGATAAAGATCAGGAAAATAGACGATAATACAGCCCGCAATGTGGAAATCCTGATCCATCTGGCGCCGGGCGTATCCTCCGATAAAACAATTGATGCGCTTTATGCTTTTTCGGATTGCGAGATTAGCATTTCGCCTAATTGCTGTGTTATTCAGGACAACAAGCCGCATTTCCTTACGGTAAGCGATGTGCTGAAGCATTCTACGGATCAGACGTTGGTTTTGCTTCGTACAGAACTTGAAATAGAGAAGAAAGAAAAGGAAGAGGCCTTGTTTTTTGCTTCTCTCGAAAAAATATTTATTGAAGAACGCATTTACAAAGACAAAGAATTCGAAAATGCGAAAAATATGGACGAAGCAATCGCTCATATTGATCTCCGGTTGGAGCCATTCAAACCACAGTTCATACGGGAAGTAACTCGCGAAGACATCCTTCGCCTGATGGAAATAAAAATGGGGCGTATCCTCAAGTTTAATTCCGACAAGAGCAACGAGTTTATCGCGCAGATAGTAGAAGATATTAAGGTAATCGACCGGCACTTGGATACGATTGTTGATTATACTATCAGTTGGTTTTCCATGTTGAAAGAAAAATACGGTAAGGCTTATCCCCGTATGACGGAAATAAGAAGTTTCGATACAATCGAAGCAACCAAGGTGGCAGAAGCAAATGAAAAACTATATATCAACAGGGCGGAAGGTTTTATCGGAATGAGCCTGAAAAAGGATGAATATATTTGTAACTGTTCGGATATAGACGATATTATCATTTTCTATCGGAATGGTATTTGCAAGGTTGTTAAAGTAAGCGACAAAATGTTTGTCGGCAAAGATGTACTCTATGTAAATGTATTCAAGCGCAATGACAACCGGACGATATACAACCTGATATACAGAGACGGGAAAGCCGGATTTAACTATATCAAGCGTTTTGCAGTAACCGGTATTACGCGTGATAAAGAATACAACATGACCAAAGGCACGGACGGTTCGCGCGTGCTCTACTTTAGTGTTAATCCCAATGGAGAGGCCGAAACGGTAAAAGTTATACTGAAACCGAGACCGCGCCAGAAATTGCTTCTGTTTGAAAAAGACTTTAGCGAAATAGCCATCAAGGGACGTAGTTCGATGGGTAATATCCTGACGAAAGCAGATATCCATAAGATCTCCCTGAAACAAAAAGGAAGTTCTACGCTTGGCGGGCGTATGGTTTGGTTTGACAGAGACGTTCTCCGTCTGAATTATGACGGAAGAGGAGAGGAGCTCGGCGAATTCTGCAGTGAAGACCAAATTGTGGTAGTTCTTCGCAATGGGGATTACTACATGACGAGTTTCGACCTGAGTAATCATTACGAAGACAATATTCTGGTAATAGAAAAATTTGATGCGAATAAAGTCTGGACTGCCGCGCTGTTTGATGCCGACCAGGGATATCCTTATTTGAAACGTTTCCAGATGGAGATGAGTAATAAAAAGCAAAACTTCTTAGGCGAAAATAATGAAAGCCGTCTGCTTCTGCTTACGGATGAAGTTTATCCGAGAATAGAAGTCGTTTTTGGAGGTCACGACAGTTTTCGCGAATCATTGGTGATCGATGCCGAAGAATTTATTGCTGTAAAAGGGTTCAAAGCGAAAGGAAAGCGCCTGTCCACGTTTGAGATAGACACGATCAACGAACTGGAGCCTACACGCTATCCCGAGCCTGCTCAAGAGATAGGTTCCGATGAAGACGAAAAAGAACCCGAAGAAGAACAAAGCGACATTGATATTCTGGATGAGATAACAGGTCAAATGAACTTGTTTGATCGTCCGGAAAAAGAATAGACCTTCATGCAGCAAAAAACAAAAAAATAGTTGCATAATAATAAAAAAAGACTACCTTTGCACCGCAATCAACGGCGGCTGTGGTGTAATTGGTAGCCACGCCAGACTTAGGATCTGGTGCTTCACGGC
>DAIPZX010000319.1:0-3018 GCA_036781995.1 Massilibacteroides sp.
TAAACCGTCCGGAGGATATGAACTCTTTTATTCCTTGGGTTTCACCCATGGAACAACAGGTAGATCTATAAAGTTCTAAACGCTTTGTTTTTTTATGAATTCACCCGCGTAAATCCAGCTTTCAGTAGCATATTTTATGTTTCTCAACTGTTCGATGCCGCGTATGTCTTCTGTCGTAAAAGCGTATGTTTTGTTTTCGGTTTTTTGTTTGGTGTAATAGTTTATTATAAACTCTTTCACCTCTTTTATAGAAATGGTATGCGAAAGATGCCGGGAAATATTGGTGACCGGACTCTTCACGGATTGAACCGTCACTTTTCGTTTTGATTGAGTCTTTTCAGGCGCGGGCAAACGCTCTAAAGAGGTGGTCAGGCGTTGTAAGTCTGAAGAAAACAGGAGGGTTGCGTGAAATAACACACGGTCTTTGTGAATACTTTGCGCGCTCCCCGAAATTTTGAGTCCATGTATGTTGATCCCTCGCCGTTCATCCGCTGAGGCTGTAATGCCTAATGCGTTAAGCAAATTGATTAGCTGTTGCACATAGCTGTCAAAATTGACCGAGGCATTTGTTTCAATAAACGTAAGGTTCAGATTCCCGAGGTCATGATAAACAGCCCCGCCACCCGAAAGGCGGCGGGCTATTTTTATCTGATTCTCGTTTGCGAATTTGGTGTTTACTTCATCAAAAATATCCTGATGCTTACCAATTACCACAGCGGGCTCGTTCTGCCAGAGCATAAACACCTCTTTCCGGGTGTTTTTTAGCAAATACTCTTCCGCGGCAAGGTTAAAATAAACATCCGTAATACGATTGTCTATACAAAGCATGCGGACGTATCAGGAAAAGAGTGTTTCATGTATGATCTCCGCCACGGTCGGGTGAGGATATACATGTTTTCTGAATTCTTCAACGGTAGCCCCATTGTCGATTGCCACAGCTGCCAATACAATCAGTTCTGATGCCGGATTTCCCAGTAAATGACAGCCGATGATCCGGTCGTCCGAATCGACGATTATTTTACACAGTCCTGAACCTGTTTCGTTTTCCGCTACAAACCGTCCGGAATAAGCCATCGGTAACTTCAACACACGATGAGGTGTTCCTTCAGCTTTCAACTCTTCTTCGGTTTTGCCTACTCCCGCTATTTCAGGATTGGTATAAACCACACCCGGAATGGCTTTGTAGCTCATCGGGTCATTTTCACCCAGGATATGACTGATCGCTACTTCGCCTTCACGAATCGCCGTATGTGCCAATAATGAAAAACCGGTAATGTCACCTGCCGCGTAAATACGCGGATGGTTGGTTTGCATATATTCATTCACTTTCACACCGTTTCTGAGCAGTTCTACCTGCAGCGTGTCCAATCCGATGTGCTGAATATTCGCACGCCGGCCTACGCTGACCAATACTCGATCGGCTGCAATCGTTTCCGTGTTGCCGTCTTTTTCTACTTCAACTCCTTTGCTGTTCACACCCACCACTTTGGTTTCCAGCAAGAACTGTACACCTCGTTTGGTATAGTCCGCACGCAGCATAGCCGAAGTTTCCTTATCCATCGCGCCAAGAATTTCCGGCATCATTTCAATCACATGCACTTTTACGCCTAAGCTGTTAAAGAAAGAGGCAAATTCAATGCCGATTACCCCTCCGCCGATAATTGCCAGCGACTCCGGCAATTCAGTTGATTCAAGCGCTTCTTTAGACGTCCAGTAAGGCACATCCGCCAAGCCGGGAATAGGAGGAATCACAGTTTCAGACCCCGTACAGACCAATACATAGTTTACACTATAGCGCTGTTCTTCGCAGGAAATATGGATAACTTCTTGTTCTTCACCGGTAATAACGGCAGTGCCTTGCACTATTTCCACCCCACTGGCGTTTAGTTTGGCACGCACACCGGCAGTTAGTTTACGTACCACTTTTTTCTTGCGGCTGATTATTTTACCCAAATCAAAAGCAGGCGTGCCTCCCGCTATGATTCCATACTTATCTGCAGATTTAATATTATCTAATGTCTTGGCGGAATATAAAAGGGTTTTTGTGGGGATACAACCCTCGTTTAAACAAACGCCGCCAATAGCATCGCGTTCGAAAAGAATGGTTTTCAGACCACCCAAAGCTGCTTTCTCAGCCGCATTGTAGCCGGCGGGACCGCCTCCGATAATTGCCAAATCGTATTCCATATATTCTATCGTCATTTGTATGTGAAACATATTAACTAATAATGTAACAAACAAACAAAAAATAAGTTACACTATTCCTATTATTTTCAAATTTTATTGCATATAGTATAAACGCAAAATACTGCATCAGGTAGAATCCGGTTACTGTTAAGAAAAAATAACATGTAAAAACAACCGCCGATCTGATCTATTTAGTTCATGAGTACACTCATTTAGGAAAAAGAGTATAGGAGGGCAGGTTTGAGAGGCCGTGGCAAACGTGTGTGTTACCTGTCAGTAATACGAGGAGGCTATTTTTTAAAACAATTCTTGTTTTTACGGGCAAAAACAAGAATTTGTTATATCTTTGCCCCTGTAATTGTTAGAATATGACGGATATTATAAGGATAACTATAGATAAATTTCCATTTGGTTTTGTGTTTACTCCAAGTGATTTTCCTATCGATGTAAGCAAGCAAGCTTCCGTTAATAGGATACTTAACAATATGGTTTCTACCGGATCCATTCGTCGTTTGTCAAAAGGTCGTTTTTATAAACCTCAAATTAGTAAGTTTGGAGAACTGCCTCCAGATACATATCAAGTTGTTAAAGATTTGCTTGAGAAAAACGGTAAAATCACAGGCTATATTACCGGATACTCTGCATTTAATGACTTAGGACTTACTACGCAAGTGCCTTTTGCCTTGCAAATTGGCGTGAGAAATGAAAAAAAAGCAATTCAACGAGACGTGTATCAAATTAGTTTCATTAAGCAAAAGAATGTGATAACTAAAGAAAATATTCCTTTATTACGCTTGCTTGATAGTTTGCGTTTCTTTAAGAATATTCCAG
>DAIPZX010000320.1:0-3002 GCA_036781995.1 Massilibacteroides sp.
CATCACACTACAAAAAACCAGCGTACCAAAAACAATACCAAATAAAAAGAAATAAAAATAATGGCTACAATAAAATTTAAAGGAAACGATGTACACACAAATGGTTCTATACCTGCTGTGGGCTCATTTGCTCCTGATTTTGCAGGAGTAAAAACGGATTTGTCTGAACTCAAATTAAGCGAATTAAAAGGAAAAAAAGTGGTTATAAATGTTTTTCCGAGTCTGGATACATCTGTTTGTGCGGCTTCAGTAAGAAGATTCAATAAAGAAGCAGCTTCATTGAAGAACACAGTGGTTTTGGCTCTTTCAAAAGACCTGCCATTTGCACATGCTCGTTTCTGTACAACGGAAGGTATTGATAAGGTAGTGCCCCTTTCTGCATTTCGTTGTTCTTGTTTTGAAGAAAAATATGGATTGTTGTTTGAAGACGGACCGCTTAAAGGACTTTTTGCCCGCGCGGTAATCGTAGTCGGAGATGACGGTAAAATAATATACGAAGAACTGGTTCCGGAAACAACTACGGAACCAAATTATGACGCTGCGTTAGCGTCTCTTAAGTAAAACAATGTAGATTATTGTTTTTCATTGGTTAAAGTTAAGGGTTAGTGTAGAAAGTCGCTTGATGTGAATCGCGCGGCTTTCGTTTTTTTTATGGCTGTAAACTAAAAAAAGCATACCTTTGTAACTCATTAGAAATAGGTCTTATTAGATAGGTTATGAAGAGAATATTCTGTCCGAAGTGTGATAATCAGTTGACTTTTGATGAAAAGAAGTATCCGGAAGCGAAAGCCTTAGCCTTTGTATGCCCCGGTTGCGGACATCAGTTTAAAATCCGTTTAGGACGTAAAACAGTGATGACGGCTTCCGGTGAACTCAAAGAAGTGAAAGAACCGGATTTTACCTGTGGTTATATTCATGTGATTGAAAATACCTTTGGCTTTAAACAAGACTTTCCATTGGCACTCGGTGAGAATGTGATCGGACGGCGAAATAAAGATACGGATGGTGTTGATGTAGAAATTGTTACGACAGATCCAAGTGTTGGTCGCAAGCATTGCGTTATTCATGTGAAAGAAAAAAACGGAGTTTACACCTACACTTTGCGGGATTTTCCCAGTCTGACAGGAACTTTTCTGAACAACTATTGTCTTGGTAAAAAAGAACAGGTGCTTATTGAAGGAGGAGCAGTGGTGACGATAGGAGCAACTACATTTATTTTACACGAGGCAGGCGAAAAACCTGAAGAAGATTGATGGTAAACGAAAATTCTACCCGGCCGGTTAGCGGAACGGCCTTTAAAGTTCTGATAATTCTTAGTCTCTCTCATTGCTTAAATGACCTTCTGCAATCGGTTATTTCGGCAGTATATCCACTTTTTAAAGATGATCTGGCGCTTAGTTTTGCGCAAATCGGGTTGATCACGCTGGTTTATCAGATGTCTGCTTCCGTGTTTCAACCGATCATGGGGCTTTATTTTGACAAACACCCATCTGCCTGGTCTCTGCCGATCGGAATGAGTTCTACCTTTACCGGAATGCTGTGCTTAGCATTCGCTCACACATTAACCTGGGTGTTGATTTCTGTTTCTTTAATCGGATTCGGTTCGTCTGTTTTGCATCCGGAAGCATCCCGGCTCACTTCAATGGCTTCGGGAGGAAAGCGTGGATTGGCACAGTCCTTGTTTCAAGTAGGAGGAAACCTCGGAGGATCTTTAGGTCCTTTACTGGTTGCCTTGATTGTGGCTCCTTACGGAAGAGAAAATATTGCTTTGTTTGCGATAATCGCTTTTATGGCTATTCTCGTAATGATGCCGGTCTGTCTCTGGTATAAACGCCGGTTGCAACAGATCAAGATGGAAGAACAGGCGGCGCCTAAGCATGTGAAAATGCCTTTGCCTAAGCGAACAACCCTGTTTGCTATCGGTATTTTGCTGATCCTGATCTTTTCTAAATATGTCTACATGGCGAGTCTTACGAGCTATTATACTTTCTATCTGATAGAAAAATTTGGGATTACGGTACAAGATTCCCAGTATTATTTGTTTATTTTTCTTCTGGCTACTGCGGCGGGAACTCTTCTCGGCGGTCCTATCGGAGATAAGATAGGGCGCAGGTATGTGATCTGGATTTCTATTCTCGGAGCAGCTCCTTTTACTCTGTTTATGCCACATGTCGATTTGGCGTGGACTGTCATGTTGAGTTTTTGTGCGGGAATGGTGCTGGCTTCTGCTTTTCCTGCAATTCTATTATATGCACAGGAATTACTTCCTTATAAATTGGGATTGATTTCTGGCCTTTTCTTTGGGTTAGCATTTGGTATTGCCGGAATTGCTTCGGCGGTTCTGGGCGATATGGCAGATACATACGGTATAGAGACCGTTTATAAAGTCTGTGCTTATATGCCGTTGCTTGGTTTAGTCACCTTTTTTCTGCCTGATCTTAAAAAGATTAATTCATAAGTTTTGTCATTGTCACATATCTTTTAAAATTTTGAGGCTTCTCAAAAGACAAAAGCACGACCGTCAAAATTTTCATAAAGCCTTTACTATGCTTTCTTTTTTGTACTTTTGTTTTCATTACAAAATTACAGAGTATAAGCAATGCCATTAAATTTACAAAAGAATCTGCCGGCTATTGAGTTGTTGAAGAAAGAACATATATTCGTGATGGATGCGCTTCGTGCGTCTGAACAGGATATTCGTCCGTTGCGTATGATTGTTCTTAATTTGATGCCCCTGAAGATTACTACGGAGACTGACCTGGTACGTCTGTTGAGTAACAGTCCTTTGCAAATCGAGCTTCATTTTATGAAGATCAAAGGACATACACACAAGAATACGCCGGTAGCCCATATGCAGGAGTTTTATATGAATTTTGAAGATGTCTCTGCTGATTATTATGATGGTATGATCGTGACCGGCGCTCCTGTTGAGCAATTACTTTATGAGGAGGTAAGCTATTGGGAGGAAGTGACGCAGATATTCGACTGGGCGCGTACGCATG
>DAIPZX010000321.1:0-2984 GCA_036781995.1 Massilibacteroides sp.
TGATTTTTATGAAGTTGAAAACTATTTTCTGTTGCATGGCTATATTATGTATTTCTATACCGGTTTTTGCACAGAACGAAAAACAAATAGATATGGAATATCAGACATTATCGCCTAATATCGGCGTAAAAAGCGTAGATGAAACAGTCAAATTCTACACCGAGACATTAGGTTTTAACCTCATTATGAGTGTCCCTTCCCCGAATGGCGGTTTACAATGGGCAATGGTAGCCAATGGCGAAGCAACCATTATGTTTCAGGAAATGGGTAATCTGATAGAGGAGTATCCGCAGTTAGCAGAACGTCCTATGTTGGGCACAATGACCTTTTATGTAAAAATGAAAGGTATGCAGTCGTTGTATGAAAAACTACAAGGTACGGAATTTATCGCCAAAGAGATGCACAAAACATTCTATGGTGCGGATGAATTTGCCATTTTCGACAACAACGGATATATCATGACGATAACAGAAGATATGATAGAGCCAACGGAAGATGCAACCCTGAATAGAAATGAACAGATGAAAAATAATGAAGATATTAAGGCGACTATCATAGCCTTGGAAAAGCATGCTTTAGAATTATGGAATAATGGTAATCCCGATGGTTTTCTGGAATTGTCGTCTGACGATGTAGTGTACTTTGATCCGGTTTTTGAGAAGAAATTTGTAGGTAAGAAATCCTTGGAAGAGTATTATGAAGGTTTCCGGGGAAAGAATAAAATCGACTCCTACGATATGATAGAACCGATAGTGCAGGTGACACCGGAATGTACTGTTTTGATGTATGATTATGAGGCTCGTCGAGAAGGGCAGTCGTACAAAATGCACTGTACCGAAGTTTATAAAACAAATTCGTCCGGTCAATGGAAAATCATTCATACCCATTGGTCGTTTGTTATGTCTAACCAGTAAAATAAAAAAATATGAAATTTAGTAATGTAAGATTATTAGTGAAGGACTTCACGAAATGTTTTAGGTTTTATGCCAATCAACTTGGTTTGGAGCCTGCTTGGGGAGATGAGGACAGTTGCTACGCCAGCTTCAAAGTAGCCGAAGGCATAGAAGGATTAAGTCTTTTCGTATCCGACTGGATGGCTCCTTCAGCAGGTAATGCAGACAAACAACAACCGATTGGAATGCGTGAGAAATCACTTATCTCATTCAGAGTGGATAACGTTGATGCAACCTATACAACATTAAAAGCAAAAGGCGTGACATTTATCAATGAACCTATAGATATGCCCGATTGGGGCATGCGTACCGTACACCTGCGCGATCCGGAAGAAAACCTGATTGAACTCTTTAGCCCTTTAGCGCCGGAACAATATAGTAAAGAACTGATAGAAGAGGATAAGAAATATCAAAAAAATGACACATTAGGAAACGACCCCATTTGCCAAAGTTGCGGAATGAATATGAAAACCGCAGAAGCTTTCGGCACGAACGCCGATGGTACAAAAAACACAGAGTATTGCCACTATTGCTATCAGAACGGAGTTTTTACCCATGATGTAACAATGGACGAAATGTTGGAAACCAACTTGAAATACCTCGACCATTGGAACGCCGAAACGGGCAATAACTTTACTCCCGATGAAGCGCGCCCGATGCTTCGTGAGTTTTTATCGAATTTGAAGCGGTGGAAGAAGAATTAGATATGGAAGTAATCAAACCAGTATTATTCATCCTGTCGGGACTGCCTGCTTCCGGCAAATCTGCATTAGCGAAACTCCTCGCTAAAGAGCATAACGCTGTGTATTTGAGAATTGACACAGTGGAACAGGGATTGCGGGATCTATGCGGATTGAATGTACAGGGCGAAGGATACAGGCTTTCTTACCGAATCGCTGCTGATAACCTGAAACTGGGACATAACGTTGTGGCAGATTCCTGTAACCCCATAGCACTTACCCGCACGGAATGGCAGGAAGTAGCTATCGCCAACGGAAGCAGGTTTGTCAATATAGAGGTGGTCTGTTCTGATAAGAAAGAACATAAAAAGCGTGTTGAAACACGGAAGCCGGAAGTCAAAGGATTGAATCTGCCGACATGGGAGGAAGTTTGCAACCGGGAGTATCAATCGTGGGATTCCGAAAAGATTATCATTGATACTGCCGGTAAATCTTCAGAAGAAAGTTTTCAGGAATTGAAAGAGGAAATAAATAAAAATATCCGTATTGCTTAAACATGAACGCTGATTTTGTAAACTTAACAACAGAAAATCTTACCGATGAGCATTTATGCTGCATTATCCGCAGCAAAAAGCCTCATCCGGGCGTTGAAGCAAAGCGTGGGTGGCTTTCCAGCCGGTTAAAAGAAGGTCATGTTTTTCGGAAACTGAATGCAAAAGCTACAGTTTTCATTGAATATGCTCCTCTCGAAACAGCGTGGGTTCCCATTGTCGGCGACAACTACTATTATATCTATTGTCTGTGGGTTCTCGGTAGTCCCAAGGGAAGCGGATACGGAAAATCACTGATGGAGTATTGTCTGACCGATGCCAAAGAAAAGGGCAAATCCGGCGTTTGTATGCTCGGCGCACAAAAACAAAAGAACTGGCTTTCCGACCAGTCATTTGCAAAGAAACATGGTTTCGAGGTTGTCGATACCACTGATAACGGATATGAGTTGCTTGCACTTTCTTTCGACGGAACAACACCCAAGTTTGCTCAAAACGCTAAAAATCTAAAAATTGAGAGCAAAGAACTGACGATTTATTGTGATACCCAATGCCCTTATATCTACCAAAGCATTGAAATGGTAAAACAGTATTGCGAAACGAATAATGTTCCAGTATCTTTAATTCAAGTTGATACACTGCAAAAAGCGAAAGAATTGCCTTGTGTTTTTAACAACTGGACTGTGTTTTATAAAGGAAATTTCGAGACTGTGAATTTGTTGGATGTTACCAGCTTAAAGAGAATATTAAAAAAATGAAAGAGTTTGCTGTAGATTATTAAATACTATTGATATGGCTTTTGA
>DAIPZX010000322.1:0-2972 GCA_036781995.1 Massilibacteroides sp.
TTGCTTCTTTTTTAAAAGTTCAGACTTCTTTGTTGTAGCTTTGAATACATATAAGTTTGTCTTTGTTTTATAGTAGAAATGGGGTTGTTCTGTTTGAACAAATATATGGATAGTCGTTGAGAAAGCAAAGAAATCAATGCGGATAAATCAGGGACAGGTTTCTTTTTATCAATATAACCCCAGAAAATTTCCTGCGATTAACAACAGGAGAAAAATGATGGCTAAGATTGTATTGCCCCACCGGATCAGGAATGGAGGAATCTGCCCGATGATGTTGCGCACTTTTTCACTGCGTAGTTCGATATTATCTTGGTTGTCGGCGGCGTATTTACGCATTTCGTCTATCTTGTCCATGTTAGCTTCCTAATTCTAATTGGTTATGAACGAGGTTATAGTAGGCGCCTTTGTGCCTGATCAGTGATTCATGTGTGCCGGTTTCGGCTATGTGTCCTTGGTCCAATACCACGATCTGGTCGGCATGACGGACGGTGCTGAGGCGGTGAGCTACTACGATAACTGTTTTTCCACGGTAAAAGTCCGACAGGTTTTCCACGATTACGCGTTCATTATTGGCATCTAATGAGTTGGTGGCTTCGTCGAGGAAGATGTATTCGGGGTTTTTATAAACGGCACGTGCGATGAGGATGCGTTGCCGTTGTCCCTGACTGACGCCTTGTCCATCCTGTCCGATGATGGTGTTGTATTTGAGCGGTAGGCGTTCAATAAATTCTTCGATGTTAGCAATACGGGCTGCGAGTAAGAGTTTCTCCTTGTCGATATCGGCATCGTCCACGGCAATGTTACGGGCTATTGATTCGGAAAAGATATATCCGTCCTGCATCACGGCACCGCATCGGTCGCGCCACCATCGGAGACTGAATTGCTGCAAGTCGTTACCACCAATGTTGATTGTCCCTTCTACCGGCTTGTAGTAGCCGAGCAAGAGCTTGATTAACGTTGTTTTTCCACTTCCGCTTGTACCAACGATAGCGGTTATTTTTCCCTTAGGTATCGTCAGGTCAATCTCGTTTAGCACTTTCGGTGAGTGAATACCTTCGTATTGGAAGGTTACCTGCCTGATGACGATATCCCGCTGATCATTGGGGAAAGCATATATGTTGCGTTCTTTGGTTTCCTCTTCTTCACGTAAGCGGATTTCGCTCATACGTTCGAGGCTGATCTGTACGTCTTGCCAGCCGTAAACAAACTGCACAAACTGTTCGACGGGGGCATTCAACTGCCCGATGATATACTGGATGGCAAGCATCATTCCCAGTGTAAGGTCACCGCTGATAACAGAAGTAGCAGCCAGTATGGTGATCACGATGTTTTTTATTTCATTGATCAGGATACTGCCGGCTTCCTGGCTTTGCTGTAGTTTCATGCCGGCAATGTTTGTATGGAAGAGGTCGGCTTGTATGTCCTCCCACTCCCATCGCCGCCGGCGTTCGCAGCGTTGGAGCTTGATTTCCTGCATGCCGTTCACCATCTGCATGGTTTTGCTTTGATTGCGACTGTGTTGTTCAAAATATTCGTAGTCCAACAGGCGGCGTTTTTTTAGGAACAGGGTTACCCATCCGGCATACAACAGGCTGCCAAACAGGAAAATAAGAAAGATAATCAGGTTGTAGTAGAGCAATACCCCACCGAAGATTACAAAGCTGAAGGCTGAAAAGAGGATGGTGAGGGTTTGTGCTGTCAGGAAGCGTTCCACCCGTTCGTGATCGTTGATGCGTTGGAGCAGGTCGCCCGTTTGCTTCGTGTCAAAAAACGCCATTGGTAGCCGCATAAGTTTGATCAGGAAGTCGGACAGGAGCGAAATGTTTACCCGGGTACTGATATGTAACAGAATCCAGCGACGTATAAAATCCACTGATGCCCGGCTCAATACCAGTACCAACTGGCCGATCAGAATCAAGTAGATCAGGTTTAGGTTTTTCCCGGCAATCCCTTTATCTACTACTGCCTGTGTAAGGAAGGGAAAGATCAATTGCAGGAGGCTGCCTAACAATAACCCGAGTATCAACTGCATGAAGAAATGTTTGTGCGGCTTGATGTAGCTCCACAAAAAACGGATTGGTTTCGTTGCTCGTCCTCGTTCGTCTTTTTTTTCATAAAAGTCTGGTGTAGGTTGTAATGCCATCAGAATTCCCTTCTCTTCGCCATGGATGCGAGTGCTTACCCATGCATTTTTGAAGTCTTCTTCTTCTACTTTCAGCAGGTTTTTCCGGGATCGGCAATGTAAAAAACAGGCTTCCCATTTCGCCGTTTTTTTACGTCGTAGAGTACAACAAAGTGATCTTGATTCCAATGCAGGATGCAAGGGAAAGGGCGTTGTGATATAATCCGTTCCAGCGTGATGCGTCCGCAAATGGTACGAAAGCCGAGGTGTTCGGCGGCATCATTAATACCCTGCATAGAAACTCCTTCCCGTGTCACTATACATAGTTGTTGTAGGGTGTCGGCAGAATACTCTTTACCATAATACTTCGCAATCATGCGAAGACAGGTTGCTCCGCATTCCATGGCGTCGGGCTGTTTTATGTGAGAAAATTTAGTCATGCCAATGAGCTATAATCCATACCTTGATGCATCGACTGCCTTTTGCTGCTTTTCTTTATATCCCTTAAAGTTATAGCTAAAATTCAGCATAATGCTTCGCTGATAGAATCTTTGATCCATATTCATATGCTGACCCTTATATCGTACTTTAATTATCGGATATTGGGACTCGAAGATATCGTTACATTGTAGATTTAAAATCGCTCTGTTTTTGACCATTTCCCATTTTATGCCGGCATTTACTCCCCACGTACAGCCTAAATTCCAGACTCCCTGAATAGTCGGTGTTTGATAAAAAGCATATATATTAAACGTTATGTTAGGTTCTTTGGAAAGGTAAAAGGTATTATTCATTGATAATATTCCGGACCATTTATTCCTGTTATACGAGAGATCAAACCATTGACTAC
>DAIPZX010000323.1:0-2958 GCA_036781995.1 Massilibacteroides sp.
TATCGTCTATCTGAATGCCATGGCCTTGCGCTGTATTGCCTTCAATACAAATCCAGTAGGTGGCGGTATTGTCAGGCAAATCTATTGTTGCTTGTGTCCAGAATATTACATTGGTATCAAACGTTTCTAATAGTGTCCAATCGTCGTTTGCTCTGCTTTTGTAATAAATACGTAAGATGTCTTGCCCCATATACCATCTCTCATTGGTATACCAAAACGAGAGCTGTCCGTTGCCTTCGCTTAAATCAAACATGGGCGAAATGAGGCGTGAAACATGCTCTTCCGAACCATTACTGAAGAAACGGATTTTTTGGTTACCGCCATGTGCTGTTGCGGGTTGTCCTATATTGGCCGATGCAATTTCCCATGCTTGCATACCTTTTAAGATCTCTTGCTTCCAGCATAAGTCGGAAATATTCCGGGTTTCTTCAAATCGTTGTATGTACGGATAGCTATTTATCTTGAATCCATCGCATAGATCGGGTTCGACCTCAATGGTTGTAGCGTTTTTGCCCGATAAGCACCCATGTATGGAAACGGCTTGTACTTCATAAATATAACTTCCCCCAGTGGGGACAATATCTGCATATCTCATTACGTTCTTGTCAACAGGCGTGCTATTCAGCAATATTCCATCTCTATACACATAGTAGCCTTCCACATGGCTGGTTGAGGGCATTTCCCAACTCAACACTACGTTGTATGCGTCTAATTCACCTACTATACATGCAAGATTGGCGGGGGTTTCTGGCTTTGGATGTTCCGATTCGCCGCCATAGATCAAGATATCGTCTATTTGAACACCATGCCCGTATCTAACCGTACCCTCGAAAGCAAGATAATAAGTGACCGAAAGGTCTGGCAGGGGAATGATGCGTTGAGTCCAGTCGGGCGCATTTCCCGTGTATTCTTCCAGCAACGTCCATGGGCCCGAAGCGCTGTGCCCATAATATACCCTTAATTCGTCTTGGGATGAACTCCATACCTGTTGCGCATGCCAAAAGCTTAATACGGCATCCGAATCTTCCAAATTCAACATCGGAGAGATAAATCTCGCTACGCAATCGGTAAAAGCGATCCCATAAATCGCAGCTTTCTTTCCCACGCCGCCGCTTGGAGTTGTGGAAGGAGTGATAGAAAATATCTGGTTGAAATTGACAATGTCCCATGTGCGATTTCCTACCAGCGATTCTTTGGTCCACAACCCTGCAGTTTGTGAGTCTTCTTCAAAGGTCTCGGAAAAGTAAACCGTATTAAAGCATCCGGGGTCTTGAGGCATTTCATTTCCTTCTATAATACCAGCGCAAGCAGAATCGGACTTGCCCCCATCGTGATATACCGATTTTACGCAATAGTTTAGATCGCCGTTGAATAGCATGGCATTTTTGTGAAGAAATCCGGTTCCTGTTGTAGTGCCGATTAATTTATCGTTGCAGAATACTTCATACTGCTCTAAATAAAAATTGGAAGATGCTCTGCCTGCTTTACCGCCATTGCTCTGTAAATCTTCGGGAGCGACAAGTTGAATACCAACAGGCGCTACCCATCTTACAAATACGTCATTGCTAACTCCTGCTGCTATTACATCAATAGGGGGTTCATAATTGTCATATCTTGGTTCTCCTTCTCCAGTTGTTCCCGATAATGAAAAATACATAGAATTGTAGGAAGATAATCCTGCGTCAACAAAAGATGTCCAACCTGGTCCTATGCCAAATATACCGGCAGGATCTGATATCTGTGGCGGCATGGCGTTAACTTCAACTCCGCAATACCAATTCCATCTAACAGAATTTACAGTGGCATAGTTGGGTGTGGCACTGGGAAAGACGGCATAGATAGAGATCCAATACGTTCCGGCATTTGGGAGAGTGCATGGCGTAAGAAGTGTCAACGAATATTTATTGTCTCCCATCGGAACAGGGACTATCCTTTTGTCGGTAAAAATCTCATTACCTGGTTTTCCATTGTTGTCTGTATAGATGTTGACTCCCATTGATGTCATGCCCATTGATTCTGTAGAAAGATAACCGGAGACAATCACTTCTTTGATGTTCCAAATATCGGCTGCTTCAAAATCTTCGGCACACAAAGCATATCCGCCGTCGTACGACCAATAGGAAGACACGATAGCATTTGTAATGGTTACCTCAGTGTTATCCCATAACGATGATTCCGACCTTAATCCGGCAGAATTGTTGTATTTATTTTGAGCCTCTAAGCTCCACATTCCTATCAATATGAATAGGAAAATACACATTGTTTTTGTAATAATTTTTTTCATGCATTCATCATTTGTATTATTCTTGTTTTAATAATTGTGGCAAAACTATATAAATATGAATAGATAAAAATAACAAAAACACTGTTTATTTGGTCAAATTCATGAAAACAACCTTATGAGGCGTATTATGTGATAGAATTTCTCACTATTACTCCCCTCTATGATTTATTAAATCATTTTGCACTTGTATTGATTTTAGATAAAAATTTGGATTAACTCCTGTAATTTCTTTGAATGCTTCGCGAAATGCTGTTCGCGATTTAAATCCCACTTGTAAGGCAATGGATTCTATGGTGTATTTTGTAGCTTCTGGCTCAGCAAATAATCGTTGCGCTTCTCTTATTCTATAGCTATTCAGCAATGAGCGAAAGTTCATCTTCAAAGTAGAGTTGATAGTCTGCGAAACATATTTTTGATTGGATTGTGTCAATTCAGCCAATTTATCTAAAGAAAATTCTGTATTGCAAATAATAGCAGTATCCTCCATAAGGGCTAAAATTTTGTCTAAAAGTTCATCTTGGACATTATGAACTTGTGTTTCTTTCTTCTTCTTTTGAGAAGATTTTTTTTGGAGTTCAATAATCTGAATGTTCTTTTCAAATAAGGCTTTATACGCCTTGTTCAATTTTCTTTTTTGAAGAATAATAAATATCAAAACCGTGCTTACCAGCAAT
>DAIPZX010000324.1:0-2958 GCA_036781995.1 Massilibacteroides sp.
ATAAAGGAATAGGTTGTCAAACTGTCCCTTATGGAGTGTTTTAATGGCAATCAGGCTTCCGTTCAACCGGATTAAAATCCTTATATTCAGAATCGACGGAAGCTGCACCCCTCGCCCCCTTCATTGCAGTTTGCACTTTTTGGCGTGCCTCGTTTTTTATTGATTCTTTAATGGACTGAAACTGTGTTGGAGCATTGTAATAGAACAGCGTCTTTTCCTGAATGACAGATATTGTATCTGCATACGAAAACAAATGATCCAGATCGTGGGAGGCGACAAAAATAGTCTTTCCTTCTTCCCTCAAATGTTGTAACAATGCCGTAATGAAAGCGGACGACTCAAAATCCAAACCATTAAAAGGTTCATCAAGCAACAACAATTCATTGTGCTGAAGAAGCAATCCCAACAAATAGAGCTTTTTCAGCATGCCTGTAGAATAAGTTTCCGCATACTCATTCAAAGGCAATCCAAAGAAATCATTTAACTGTGTTTTTTCTTTGTTATCATATCGATACCCTTTGGCTTCTACATAAAATTGCAAGAACTCATCACCGGTAATCATGGAATACATGTATAACTCAGCCGGAAGATAACCAAAAGAAATTTCATTCGGGATTGTTCGCTGACCGTCATACGGAATTAAACCGGTCATACAATGAAATAATGTTGTTTTTCCGGAGCCATTCTTTCCTAAAACACCATGTATTTTACTCTTGTCATACAACTGGTTTATATCTTGAAGTATGACCTTGCTGCCATATTTTTGTTGCCTGATACAAAGACTAATCTTTTCCATAAGATAAAAACGTTTTTAAGTTACTGACTGCCAAGAAGTGCAAAAGAGGTAAGACAAGGAAACACAACACAGTAGCTATTCTTAGATAAGACATAAGAAGAATAGCTGATATTACGATCAAAATAGCAGACAAGACGAATGCGGTTAGCGTGTGTGGATAACTTATATACCTACTATAAAATAACAACAGGCTGATATAGACAAACAAGAAAGCCAATCTCAGATACAATCCGGCATGGGCAAAATCCACTGTCAAAACAATCATCAAAGACACAAATAGCGGTATGGTGATATTGAATATTAACTCACACCCCTTTTTCCAAATTAAATAACGCCTGTCCTTATAGATCACGAGCAATTGCGGAGGATCTGCATTGTAATATGCCAAAAAACAGGGAACAAGAATGATCCATCCCAAAAAGAAACAAACGATATTGGTGTTGTGATGCCATAACCCGATCAAAAGAAACAGAAATCCGGCAACTAACACCCATACTCCCGATTGTCTGTACATTCCGAGCCATTGATAAGAAGACGGTGCATAGAAAGACGGAAAAGCCTTGTTTCGCTTTACCTTTTCCGGAGAAAAGACAACGGTTAATGTACCCAATGTCAGGAGCAACACACCTACACCCATGTCTAAAAAGAAAAAAAACAACGACAAAAGGACGCATTTAATCGCTTTTATGCGAAAGACAGGCATACGCAAAAGGGATAGGAGCACCCTCTCCGAAGCGGAAATACGGCAAATTCGCCTTGCTATCAATACAAATAGTATAAGAACAACAGCATAATTTGTAAACGATCCGGCAAATCCGATCTCAACAAAGAAGAAAGGTATCCCACAAAACGCCAATAAAAACAAGCACTGAAGTACTATTGGAAACTCTCTGAACAAACGCCAGTAAGACTTCCCCATTAGTTTAAGATATAGTAATATTCGTTGTTTCATAACGTTAGAGTTAAAGGCAATTGGGCTATCCGTTTACCGGCTTGTATATATAGCATCCAACTTTGGTAGGGTGATCTTTTATGAAACAATTTAAAGGTTGTTTTCTTAGCAGGTTAATAATCATAAAATCACCTCCTGCCGCTAACGTGAACATCATTCCCCACATAAACCAGAGAATATTACCTGTTATAACCGCAACAATACTTGGGAGAATACCTAAAATTATTCCGGGCATGACTGCCCCCAGAATATAATGCTTAACAGATAATGGCTCTTTACAGTGGCAGTAGGGCGTTAGCCATTTCCAGATAATACCGAATTTCATTGACTTCATGCCGTTTTTAGCAAAAGCAGCCCAAGTCAGTCCGTGGATTAGTTCGTGCACAATTACTCCCACGAGAAAAGAACCAATTACAATCCAAAACAGTAATCCCCCTCCATTTTCCTGCAATTGAGCCTGAAATTCTATATGGATAGTATTTCCATACACAAAAAAGAAAGGGATACCGAATAAGACTAAAAAAGGAATGAAACTTAATAAAGCTCCCCATTGAGCAGTTCCTGTACCTATAGTCAGGTCCTCCCGGGTATAATTTTCTAAATTTTCCATGCGTTCGTTTTTCTATGTTCGTTACTCTTTCGTCTCATACATAAATCCCGGTTTGTCCGGAAGATCTAAAATTATATCATTTTTATTAAAGTGGCGCAAAAGCCAGGCGCAATAATAATCTCCTATTCCTGCAGAGAGCATCATGCAGGCAAAAAACAGCAGGGCGAATGACTGAATGCTATACGCTATTATTAAAGGAATCAAGCCAAGAATAAGGGAAGGCATTAATATAGTCACGATACAATACTTCACTTTAATAGGCTCATTGCAATGGCAATAAAAAGCCCCGTATTTCCATAGCACACCAAATTTGAGTGATTTGAATCCGCCCTTAGTGAACAGGGCAAAACAAACACCGTGAATTAATTCGTGTATAACCATGCCAAGTATCATAGCTGCCATTATAACGATGAATACCGTTAGCGAGAAACTCTCTTTAATATTTTCACTTGTCCACGCAACATAAGGCAGCATGGCTGAAAAGTAAATAGCGATAGTGACAGGAATGGCAATGAGATTCATTCTTTTTGAGCCTACTGTTTTTTCTTTCATTTTACTAAAAAAATTATATAACATTACTATTATTGATAGATACACATA
>DAIPZX010000325.1:0-2953 GCA_036781995.1 Massilibacteroides sp.
GAAAAAGTAAAACCGCCCAGTCGGTCAATACTTCTCTGGACAAGATTTGTGTCGCTGTCCACTCCTCCTACAAAGAGTTATCATCCCGAAAAGACAATGTATCCGCTGGGGATGTGAAAAATGCGTTTCAAGGAATAGCTTCCGGGCAGGATACCTTAATCAAGTATTTTGAAGCCCATAATGAGAACTACAAGAGAAGTGTAGGCGTAAACCGGGCAGAGGGAACTTACAAGCGTTTTCTGACTTCCCTTGGTCATTTGAAACGCTTCATGCGCAAGAAATACAATATCGCCGATATACCATTTCAGGCGTTGACTCCTTCCTTTGTGGCGGATTATGACTATTACCTTCGTATCGAACTCCGCCTTTCTTCCGGCACAATAATAAATACAATCGTCCATTTGCGTAAAATCGTAAAGCTGGCGATTAATAACGGGCTTGTCCGGAACGATCCGTTTGTCGGCTATGAGTTTATAAGTCCAGCATTGGTACCAAAGTCTTTGATGGCACAGGAATTGAAAACACTTATCAAGGCGAAGCTCTCCCGACCCAACCTGAATTTCATTCGTGATATGTTTTTGTTTTCAGCATTTACCGGAGTAGCGTTCAGTGATATGCGCAACTTGACAGAGCAGAATATTGCCAAGGCAGAAGACGGCGTTTGGTGGATACATACCAAAAGGCAGAAGACCGGAACGCCATGTCACATCCCATTGCTGGAAATACCCCTTGAATTAATAGAGAAATACAGAGGGCTGGGACAAGACGGAAAGTTATTCCCGATGATTAGTTGCAGCAAGACCAATATCTATCTCAAGCGGATTGCGAGCGAATGCGCTATAAATAAGCCGATTACATTTCATTGGGCACGCCATTCATATGCCAGCCAAGTCTGTCTCTCACAGGGAGTTCCGATAGATACGGTCAGGGAATTACTGGGACACCGGGACTGGCGGGCTACCCGCATCTATGCGCAAGTGAACAATGAAAAAGTGGGAAAAGATATGCGCAGCCTGAATAAACGGCTGTCCGGTAAATTTTCTATGGTAGATAATAACGAGGTGCAGAATGGTCTAACCACTAATAAATAATGGATGAAGGAAGTATGAAAACAGATAGGAATAAAAACAAAGAAACCAATACGGTTTATAGCACATTTGCCGTCTTGTTCTACATCAACCGGCAGAAGATAAAGAAAAACGGATTATGTCCACTGATGGGCAGAATCTCCATCAATGCTGAAATCGCCCAGTTTGCTGCCGGAGTAGATATTGACCCCGCGTTATGGGATGCAAAAGCCTACCGCATGACTGGAAGAAGCCGCCATGCAGCCGAAGTAAACCACCACATAAAACGGCTTACAGAAAGAATCAGGCAATATCATAAAGAGATATTGGACGAACAGGGATATATTACGGCGGAACTTGTAAAGAATGCAGTAACCGGGATCGGGCGTAAGAAAGAGAACCTGCTGGAGCTGTTCAGGGAACATAATGAAGAATATGGGAAGAAAGCCGGAATCAACCGGGCTGAAAAGTATATTGTTATCTACAAGACCGTATATAGACATGTTGAGCGTTTCATCTTGATCCATTATGGCATGGAAGATATTCCACTACGAAAACTGGAATTGTCATTCATTGAAAAATTCGATTCTTATTTGCGTGTTGAATTGAGATTTACGGCACATACCATATCCGCTTATACGATCATCCTGCGAAAAATGGTACGGCTGGCAATCAGTCAGGGAATACTGCGAAAAAATCCATTTGCTACTTTTATCCCCGAACAACCGCCACGTAAACGTAAGCACATGACACAGGAAGAACTGGATAAATTCATGCGCACTCCAATATCCTCCAGGGCTTTATGCCATACACGGGATATATTTGTGTTTTCGACCTTTACCGGTCTCGCGTATGCCGACTTACGCAATCTTTCCGATCGGCACATCTATAAAGAACGAAACGGAAGTATGTGGATACGGATTGAAAGACAGAAAAGCGGTGTGGAATGCAACATCCAATTACTGGATATTCCGATACAGATTATTGAAAAATACAAGCCGGAAAGGAAAGGAGACAAAATATTCAACACCAGATGTCTCAATACGGTAGAAGTCAACCTTAAAAAAATAGCGAAGCTATGCGGAATCGAAAAGCAAATTTCCTATCACATGAGCCGTTACAATTTTGCTACCCTTATTACGCTCTCACAGGGCGTTCCGCTGGAAACAGTCAGCCGGATGATGGGGCATAAATGCTTCCGGACAACCCAGATTTATGCCAGCCTTACACGGCAAAAGATCAATGAAGACATGAAGCGGCTAAGTGAGCGTATCGGACAACAATATAAACTACCTGCCCATAATGGCAACAAAAATAAATAAATATATGGAAAACAGAATAATAACCATAGAAAACGGAGTAGTATCTGTTCCAACAAATGCTGAAATCTGGATGACACAACATGAGATTGCCGACTTACTACAAAGCTTTGTTGCCAAGATTAATGCAAACGTCCGGTCTATTCTGAAAAACGGAGTGCTGGATGAAACAAAAGTCTGCCGGACTTATCATTATAATAATGGTAGTTTTGTTGAACAGTACAATCTGGAAATGATTATTGCCCTGTCTTTTAGAATCAGCTCTTATAATGCGGATGCGTTCCGGGAGTTTATTGTCAGAAAGTCTACTGCTGAGACCTCTGCAATCCAAATTCTTATTAGGAGCAATTGGAATCAGAACGCGATGTTGAACTGAGAAGCTTTTAAAGGGGGCGAATTCGATCCCCTTTAAACTTGGGAAATACAAAGAATATCAATATTTTCAACTAATTTTACAGAATCTAATTGTGGCGAATTCGACACAATTAAAAACAGAATAGATTATGGCTAAAATAACGGTAAAAGGAACAGATATAGTATTTTATAAGAAATCAGAAGAAGACTATA
>DAIPZX010000326.1:0-2948 GCA_036781995.1 Massilibacteroides sp.
TGATTTGTTTTATCCGGTCTACCCGGGATTTCTAAAATTCAAAACAGCTTCTAAAGTCTTTGTGAAAAATGCCTTTGGTAATTGCTCCGTCTTTTAAAATGTAATTGATTTGCCGAGTTCTGTTCCTTGACGGATACGGTCTGCAAGTCCGATACCTCCTTTTATATTGCCGGATAGATAAAGTCCGGGGTATTGTTGTTGTATGGACTCAATCATTTCAAATCGCTTGCCGCTATTGATCTCGTATTGCGGGATGGCACGGGGGTGGTGGAAAATATGGATCAGATCCGGCTTGGTGCCGACCGGAAATTTGAGCATATCATGAAGTTCCCGTATCACAAGTGCTTCAATTTCCTGATCCGTCAGTTGGGTTAACTCAGGGCGTTGAACTCCACCAATGAAGAAGGAAAACAAAGCTCCTCTTTCAGGTGCGCGACCAGGAAAGCAAGCGGAAGGAAAGAGAATGCCCAATACATTTTTCTTCTCGCAGGTTGGCACTAATCCTCCAAACGCGTTGAACTGTAGTTTTCCGGTGTCTTTGATCCCGACAGCCACTTGTACAATGGGTGCGTAACGCAGATTGCATATCTTCGCCACATCCTCTTCCGGAACGAAAGGCAATAACTCGGGCAGGCTATATCCGCCTACTGCAGTGATTACTTTTGCGGCTTGCACCGTTTCTGTTTCTCCGTTTATAGCGTAGGAAACGTTCCACCTTCCGGACTCGGGAGTTATATTGATCTCTGTTGCCGAGAGTAGGATGTTCTCTTCGCCGATTTGTTTGGCTAAAGCCTTGGGTAAGGCTTCCAGACCACCGACGGCGGAGAATATTTTTTTGGAAGCAAGACGGTCACGCTCTGTTTTGGGTAGCCTGGCTTTCGCTATGCTGCCGCGGATAAATCCGCCGTATTCTTGTTCGAGGTTGTAGAGTTTGGGCAGGGCATAACGGGTGATTAATTTTTGCGGGTCGCCGGCATAAACTCCGGACAGGAACGGATCTACGGCATAATCTAAATAAGATCGCCCCAGACGGCGAACAACCAATCCGGCTACCGATTCATCCGGGTTTGTGCCTTTCGCGCGAAAGGGCTCGCCCAGAATCCTGAATTTGTCGGTAAAAGAAAACAGGGGAGTGACCAAGGCTGAAAAAAGACCTGCCGGTAATTCCCTGAAATGGTCTCCTTTCCAGATATAGCGGCGTTTGGCTTCTTCACGGGCAGTTGCCAGAACACAATCCGGAGTTAATGCTGAGAATAATTCAGCCACTTCGGGGTAGGAAACTACCCCTGTATTGGGTCCGCTTTCATACGTAAAACCATCTTTTTGAAAGGAGTGTATTTGTCCGCCGGTACGGTCAGAACGTTCTATGAGTAAAACATTATATCCTCTTTGTTTCAGATAAAATCCGGCGGTTAATCCCGTTATTCCCGCGCCAATAATTATAACATCCTTTTGTCTACTATTCATTCCGATAAACTTAAAGTTGTACAAATTTACAAAAACGGTGGGGGATTGTGCTAATTCGATGTGGAAAAAACAATTGACCTGAATAGACAGATTATTTGTATATTTGTCGCTGCTGAATAAAAAGTAGCTAAATGATTGCAGAGATTGCCATAGTATCTATACTTGCTTTTCTTATAAATATGCCTTTAGGTCGGTGGAGAACACGATACCGGAAGCTGTCATTACCTTGGTGGTTGATTGTACATGCGTCTATTCCTGTAATTATTACAATCCGGATATGGCTGGACACACCTCGTGTTTTTATTCCGTTGTTTATAGCTATAGCCGTACTTGGACAATTGGTCGGAGCACGAACTGCCGGAAGAAAGATAGATTCTTGCGAATAGTCAATTCAGCGATCAGAAACGATTGAAATCTCTGGGTTTGAATGCAAATCCGAAGCGAAGTCTGCTTTTATAGATATCATAATCCAGCAGATTCTCGCCATATCCATTATAATATTGCATAATTGCATAGACCGGCTGTTTGCGTAACGCCCGAACATTGAGCTCAAACTTGGAGTTAATACCAATTCTGGATCTGTATGTAGGCGTAAGCATCATGGAAAAATTCAGTCTCTTATTATTGGTGCTGAAATTGGATGCAACAAAAAACAATCCCTGGTAACGCACGATATCCTGAGAGTAGCGCCCGTCTACGATTGGAATCCAGGCTTTAGCCTGAAATTCCCAGTTTCTGGTCATTTGAATAGTTGCAGCTACTGATACTTTATTCCAACTTCTGGATTGAATGCTGTCAAAACCGTTTGATTCATGTTCTAACATGAGATAACCCTGCCCGATATACTTGCCGTCTTTGAACAAGTATTTGTTTAATCCGATACCGGGATTAATGCTCATATCATGCAGAGGAAATGAGGGTTCAAATACATTTAAAAAACAAGACATGGTGAACTGAAAGAAAAAGTGCGAGTCCCACAGCATTTTACTATCCGAAAGACGTTGCATTACACTTAACTGAAATGTAGCATCCGAGTTTGTACTGGTTGGTTTGGAACCTATCGTAGTGCCGATCAACCCCAAATTATCTTTGAAAGCACTAAAAGAAGGTTCTTTATCTAATTCTTCCCGTATGCTCTTCTCATCTTTTGTCTCATAAGGAATCCCGGATAAAATATTCTGAGCACATACTGGGTTGTTAACGGATAAAAAAAGACATCCCAAAAATACAATTTGGATGTGTTTAAAGCTCAACACCATAATATCTAACATAAATTTCAGGCAGCAAAAGTACGAATATTTTTGTTCTTGGTTGACCTTAATTCTTAATATAGCTCTTCCTGAATATATTTTTTGTGGTCAAAAATACTAAAAAAATTCTTCCAGGTCATGAAAATCATAAAATGCGTGAAATTATACTTGAAAACAGAATCTTAATTATACTTTTGCAGAGACACTTAGATTATTTGACTTATGAAAGAA
>DAIPZX010000327.1:0-2945 GCA_036781995.1 Massilibacteroides sp.
TAAGGATTGAAATAAACAAGGATAAAAATCGAATCTATTCTTCATTTTAATACTAAATAAACCGTGGTGGCGACTTGGTATGAAAGCCTTGCCTGTCTTACAAGAAAGGCATATGGCTTGCAAAGATACTAAAAATCAAAATGAATACAGCTATATTAAAACCGACTTTGATTCTGTTTAATTGATTTTAGCGTTGTTTTTTGATCAGTTTTCGCCAAACGGCCGAGATGAATCCTGTGCCATAGCCGGTTAGTTGCACGAAAGAAGCGGGAACGGAAAGAAGGGCAACCCGGAGGGTTTTATTTTTAATCAACGAGTCCACAAACAAAGCCGTCATGTAGATCAGCGGAAGAACGAGTATAAGGGGATAGAAGATCGCCAGAATCAGAATCAAGACTAAGCCAATGGTAAATACCGCTGGCAGACAATGCACTAACTTCAGGGATTCCGGATACTTGAGATACAGGTCTATCCGTGCTTTCCCGGAATGGTTTACCTGGCGGAAGAACTGCCTGAAGTCTGTTCTTCTTTTATGATACACCCAGGCATTGGGGAAATAATAACAGGCATAGTTTCCCTTGAATATACGAATGCTGAAATCAATATCTTCTCCGTAGCGCATTTGCGAGAATCCTCCCAATGCTTCGTAAACAGATTTCCGGAGCCCCATATTGAAACTGCGCGGGTAGAATTTATCAAGTTTCTTCTCACTTCCGCGAATGCCGCCTGTTGTGAAAAAAGAAGTCATGGCGTAATTGACTGCCTTTTGAGTGGCAGAAAAGTCTTTGTGCGCACGGTCTGCGCCACCGAAAGCATCGGCATTATAATGCTTGAATGAATGATCCACCTGTTTGAGGTAGAAGGGAGGAAGGATGCAATCGGAATCAAGAATAATCACATACTTGCCCTTGCTTTGGCTGACTCCGTAATTCCTTGCAGGACCGGGACCGGAGTTTTCGATCATAAAATAACGTACACTCAACCGGTCATTGTATTTGTCCACGATGTCTTTGCAGGGAATTTTCGAACCGTCTTCAACGATGATGACTTCAAAATCCGTATAGGACTGTTGCGTCAGGCTGTCTAACAATTCGTTGGCCTCATCGGGACGGTTGTAAACCGGTATTACAATTGAGTAAGTGCACATAATTCTTGTCTTTAACAAAAAAAGAGACGCACGAATGTACGTCTCTTTTACTTAATATCCAATTAATATCTGTAGTGATCTGCTTTATACGGACCGCTAACCGACACACCGATATAGTCTGCCTGTTCTTTGGTCAGTTTCGTAAGTTTAACGCCAATGCGTTCCAAGTGCAAACGGGCTACTTCTTCATCCAGATGTTTTGGCAGACGGTATACACCCGCCTCGTAATTGTTTTTCCATAAATCAATCTGAGCCAATACCTGATTGGTGAATGAGTTGCTCATTACAAATGACGGGTGACCCGTGGCACAACCTAAATTAACCAAACGTCCTTCCGCCAACAGGAAAATGGAGTTTCCGGCAGGGAACGTATATTTATCCACCTGAGGCTTGATGTTGATGTGTTTAACGCCTGGGTAAGCAATTAATTTATCTACCTGTATCTCGTTGTCGAAATGACCGATGTTACACACAATCGCCTGGTCTTTCATCTTTGCCATGTGCTCAATCGTAACGATATCACGATTGCCTGTTGTCGTAACGAAAATATTACCTTCTTTTACCGCTTCCTCCATGGTTGTTACTTCAAAACCTTCCATAGCAGCCTGTAAAGCGCAAATAGGATCGATTTCAGTAACCAGAACGCGGGCTCCATAAGAGCGCATAGAGTGCGAGCAACCTTTGCCCACGTCTCCGTAGCCTGCCACAACCACCACTTTGCCGGCGATCATAACATCGGTAGCGCGTTTGATTCCGTCTGCCAGAGACTCACGGCAACCATATAAGTTATCAAATTTTGATTTGGTAACCGAGTCGTTCACATTGATGGCGGGAACAAGCAGTTCGCCTTTTTCCATCATCTGATACAGGCGGTGAACGCCGGTGGTTGTTTCTTCGGATACCCCTTTCATTTCGGCAACCGCGCGATGCCAGCGACCGTTGTCTTCTTTCAGAATACGGTTGAGTGTATCTAAAATAACCTGTTCTTCGTGATTGCCGCCCTGGCGATTGATCGTTTCGGCGTTATTTTCAGCAGCGTATCCCCAATGAACCAATAAAGAAGCATCTCCTCCATCGTCAACGATCATCTGCGGACCTTTGCCTTCGGGGAAGCGCATCGCCATATCTGTACACCACCAGTATTCTTCCAGCGTTTCGCCTTTCCAGGCAAAAACCGGAACGCCTGCTGCCGCGATAGCCGCTGCCGCATGATCCTGAGTGGAGAAAATATTACAACTTGCCCAACGTACGTCAGCGCCTAAGGCAACTAATGTTTCGATCAACACCGCCGTTTGTATAGTCATGTGCAGTGAGCCGGTGATACGTGCACCCTTGAGAGGCTTCTGTGTGCCATATTTAGCGCGCAGCGCCATCAAACCCGGCATTTCGTGTTCAGCTATTTCAATCTCTTTGCGACCAAAGTCAGCTAAACCCATATCTGCTACCTTATAAGGCAGATTGGTTGGAAATAATTCTGGCATAAATAATTGATTAAAAATAATTCTGCCGCAAAGATACCTCTTTTATTTTTTATTTATGAAGTTGTTTTTAGATGGAATGTTTTCTGCGCGGTCTGTTTTAAATGCGTTTGCGGCAGCCTGAGGGCTGAATAAGAAAAGGTCATATTGTAACTATTCAGCCATTCGTTATTGAGTAACCATGTTTTCATCACTATGAATCAAAAAAAACATAAGTATGATTTTCCAAATTCATAGTTATGATTTTCCAAATTCATAGTTATGTTTTTTTACCACCTAAATACACATTGATTTTCAAATGTGAAAAAATGGGATAAAAT
>DAIPZX010000328.1:0-2927 GCA_036781995.1 Massilibacteroides sp.
AGTGTCTCTCCCGAAAAAGTGGCTGCCGCGAGAAAATTATTTGATGATGCGGGCATTGGGATACACATCGTGAAGTTTTCTCCATCAAATTGGTCGGACGAAGAAATCGACTATGCATTCGTTACCGCAAAAGCAATGGGTGCAAAGGCTGTCTGTCAGGAAATCGGAGAGCAAGCCGTAGCCAAGCTGGCGCCGTTTGCCGAAAAGCATGGGATGTATGCCGTTTTTCACAATCATGCTCAGTTTGCTCAGGAAGGTTTTAGTGTCGATCCGTTCCTGGCTGTTTCTCCTGCGGTGATGTTGAATTTTGACCAAGGTCATTATTTTGGCAGTACGAGTAAAGATCCGTGTGAATTCATCCGTAAATACCATGATCGTATTTTCAGCATTCACATTAAAGATAAAACCAGTCACACAACAGAACCTGCCAATACGAACCAGGTGTGGGGTCAAGGCGAAACGCCTTTAAAGGAAGTGTTGTTGTTGATAAAAGAAGAAGGTTGGCCAATCTATATGGACATTGAGTTGGAATATACGATTGCGCCTTGGTCAAACGCCGTGAAGGAAGTGAAGACGTGCGTACAGTGGGCAAGAAATGTCCTCATTTAAAAAAGTGCCATTTTTATGAGGCTGTCTTCAAAAGGTGAACGACAGCCTCTTTTTTTTATGTGTTTGATGTTGAGCTTACAGCAATTTACATATCAAGCAAACTGATGTGTTCTTTTTGTTGATTGATGAATGCAAAGCGATCCAGTTCGCCACTGATAGATATTAATGTGGAATATCGCTTTAGTGACTCGATCCATTTTTTTTGTTGTTGGCATATCCATGCGCTTTGAGTAGTAATAGCGCTAATCCCTAAAACCCTCACTCCGGCAACGGCATAGTTTTCTGCTTCTATGTATAGATGAGAACTTTCAAAACTTACATTGGATATAAAAATGGAACGTTTTACCTTACTTTCGGAAGTGAGGCTGCTCATTTCTTCTATATCATTGAGAATCTGTAATAACTCAGTTTTAAGTTGTAAAAGATTTTCTTTGTCAATCAGACCAAGTTGTACGAAGAGTAAAATTTCTTTCACCTGGTTCAGAAATAATTCTTTGTCAAAGATAAAATTTACTTCCTGTATATGTGAATATCTTTTGATCATTTCTTTATGTCTGAACCACATGTCTTCCGGAAACGGACAGTCTTTGAACGATCGTGAATTTCCGGAACTATCCAATTGGTGAAACCATCTGTAAAGTCTGAATTTGGTCAGGGTTTCGTAGTCGGAGTAAAGTACATACGGAATCAGATTGAATGCCAGGTAAGCTTTCCCGTTTTTCCTTTTGTTTACTTCTTCAAATATAGAAGTTTGAGCGATGAGATATCCTTTGTATGATTCGATAGGATTCTCTATGTCTATAATGTCCGTGTTTACTAAGGCTGTTCCGGGTTGTTTGTTTCCGACAATTGAATCCAATGATATATTATATCTGCCGGCAATTTTCATTATGTCGTCAAAGGTATAAGGAACCTCGCCGCGCAATCTGCGATAAGCAGCTTCTTTCCCTAAAGAGAGTGTTTCCATTATGACATCAACGAGCTTGTCGTCTTTGTTTATTTTTTCTCTTATAATATCTTCAATGTATTTATTCGAAGGATTTTTCATATACTTTTGTTATGATAATTAGTTTTTAGAGCAGATTATCATTGCCCAATTATTTGATTCTTGTTGTTTAATCAGCGTGAGATTATTTTTACGTGCTTCCTGTTCAAGAACAGGAATGTCTTCCATGTAAAAACCACTCATAAAAAGTAGTGCTCCAGGCTTCATTGCCGCGGCATAAAAATGCATGTCGGCCAGCAGGATGTTACGGTTGATATTAGCTAATATCAGGTCAAATTGAGCGTCCGGACCAATCTGTTCTGCTCCTCCCAACTTGACTTCAATACCATTGACGTTGTTCAATCGGATGTTTTCCAATGCATTGTCATAGGCCCACTCGTCTATATCTATGGCTGTTGCCTTATCTGATCCTAATTTGCGGGCAAGAATGGCGAGAACGGCTGTGCCGCAACCCATGTCGAGAACCGTTTTGCCGGATAATTCAGTTTCCAGTAGTTCGGTGATCATTAATCTTGTTGTGTCGTGATTACCTGTTCCGAAAGCCATCTTTGGGTCAATTAACAGGGTATGTGTAAATCCCGGTTCTTCTTTATGGAATGATGCCCGGATAATACATTGATCTCCGATTCGGATGGGTTGAAAATAGTTCTTTTCCCATTCTTCATTCCAGTTTTTTGCCTTTACAAGTTCTGCGTCATAACGGAATGCGATATTTTCAAGAGGAAAACCTGCTAACTTTTGTTCTGTCGACTCTTTACTATATAGCGTAACAGGTATATAGGCATAGAAACCATCTTCCTTTTCTTCAAAACTCTCAAAACCTATCTCTGCCAGTTCAGAAGATAGAACATCATTAATAATCTCAGAAGACAGGAGAGATGTATAAGTTATTTTTAAGCTGTAATAATCCATGAAACTCTCTGTATAAATAGATAAAATAATTGTGTAAAAGTAGTACAATATTATATCAAATAATATCAAAAGCCGTATAATTATCGCCAAGAATAGTTGCTTTTTAAACTGTTTGAAAATCAATGTGATAAAGGATGCGAAAAAATGAAAGATATTCTTAGGTTTGACTGTAGCCATTCGGCGTAGTACGTTTGCCCTGAATCACGTTTGGCTTGTGTCGTGATCAAAAAAAGGGCTAAAAAGAGCAGAAAAGAGTTACAACAGCATAAAAGGAATGATTCGTAAAATTCAAAACAGTTTTTTTTATTTTCGGAAAAATGAACAATCAAAACGATAAACCGGTTTCAATAAAAAGTCATGACTGTACAGTCTTTTTCTGACGAGCGATGTTAAAATATAG
>DAIPZX010000329.1:0-2926 GCA_036781995.1 Massilibacteroides sp.
ATTGTAGCGGCTACCATCCTTCGTTCATTCTTCCTTTAAGATTATGGCAGAATATTCAATTAACAAAGGGATTGGACGTAACGCTGAATTCAAGGGGCTGAAAAGCCAGTACCTGTTCATCTTTGCCGGAGGGTTGCTTGGTGTATTCTTCATCTTCGTGGTAATGTATATGATCGGTATTAGCCAATTAGTCTGTATTGTTTTCGGTGTTGCTTCTGCTTCGGTTCTTGTCTGGGGAACATTCTATTTGAATGAAAAGTACGGAGAGTATGGATTGCTCAAATTGCAGGCTATCCGTAATCATCCCCGGTTCATCATCAACCGCAAGCGAATCTCTTCATTATTTACCCGTAACATAAAAAGGAAACAAGAATGAGGAATATCTTAAAAGCAACTACTCTGGAAAGTAAGTTCCCGCTTTTGTCTGTAGAACATGACTGCATCATTTCCAAAGATGCAGATATTACCGTAGGCTATCGTGTGGAACTGCCCGAACTCTTTACGGTTACTTCGGCAGAATATGAGGCTATTCATTCGGCATGGCTCAAAGCAGTCAAGGTACTTCCCAATTTTTCGGTTGTTCACAAGCAGGACTGGTTTATCGAAGAGAATTATACCCCGGATATCCAAAAGGATGAAACGAGTTTTCTCTCACGCTCATTTGAAAGACATTTCAATG
Organism: Massilibacteroides sp.; assembly: GCA_036781995.1. Classification (GTDB taxonomy): domain Bacteria; phylum Bacteroidota; class Bacteroidia; order Bacteroidales; family Tannerellaceae; genus Massilibacteroides. The sequence continues at coordinate 680 of DAIPZX010000329.1, forward strand.
AACGTCCTTTTTTGAACCATTCGTGTTATTTGTTTCTTACAAAAACGACTAAGGAACGCAGCCGCATGCAAAGTAATTTTAATGCGCTTACCCGTGGTTTTATTATCCCAAAAGAAATGCAGGATAAAGATACGGCGATTAAATTCCTTGAAAGCTGTGAGCAATTCGAACGGATAATCAATGACAGTGGTTTCATTACGATTACCCGGCTCGGGAATGATGAAATTGTAGGAACGGAAAACGAAGCTGGCATTATTGAAAAATACTTTTCACTTAGCCAGGAAGATACCACATGCTTACAGGATATTGACCTTCGTCCGGATGAAATGAAAGTCGGCGATAAATACCTGTGCCTGCATACGCTTTCCGACTCGGAAGATCTGCCGGGTACGGTTAAACCGGATATCCGCTACGAACGGTTATCTACCGACCGAAGCGATTGCAGGCTTTGCTTCGCAGCACCTGTGGGAGTTCTGTTGACCTGTAATCATGTTTACAATCAGTATCTTTTCATTGATGATAGTGCGGAAAATCTAAAACGGTTTGAAAAACAAGCCCGCAATATGCACTCGTTGTCGAGGTACAGCCGCAGCAATCAGATTAACAAGCAGTGGATAGAAGAATACCTGAATGAAGCCCATTCACTGGGGCTTACTTCCATCCGCGCCCATTGCAATGTGATGGCATGGTCGGATGACCGGGAAGAAATGAAGCGGATTAAGAATGATGTCGGTAGTCAGTTGGCACTGATGGAATGTAAACCGAGACATAACACGGTAGATGCCCCGACATTATTCTGGGCAGGTATACCTGGTAATGAAGCAGATTTTCCGTCTGAAGAGAGCTTTTATACTTTCATTGAACAGGCTTTATGCTTTTTCGTGGAAGAAACCAACTATAAGAGTTCCGTATCGCCATTCGGAATAAAGATGGTAGACAGGCTTACCGGTAAACCGCTGCATCTGGACATTTCTGATTTACCCATGAAACGTGGTATTGTCACAAATCGTAACAAATTTATCTTAGGACCTTCGGGGAGTGGTAAGTCTTTTTTTACCAACCACATGGTAAGACAATACTATGAACAGGGTACTCATGTGCTGTTGGTCGACACCGGTAATTCTTATCAGGGATTATGCAACCTCATCAATGCTAAAACAGGAGGGGATGATGGAATTTATATGACCTATCTGGAGGATGATCCGATTTCGTTTAATCCGTTTTATACTGATGATGGGATTTTTGACATTGAAAAAAAGGAATCTATCAAGACGTTGATTCTGACGCTTTGGAAGCGTGATGATGAACCGCCGACCAGAGCTGAAGAAGTAGCCTTATCCAATGCAGTGAACCTATATCTGGATAAAATCAAAACGAGCCGGAAAATCGTTCCGTCTTTCAATACCTTTTATGAATTTATTCAAAAAGATTATCAAAAGGTGCTGAAAAGTAAGAACACCCGGGAAAAAGATTTTGATGTGCATAATTTCCTGAATGTGTTGGAACCTTATTATCGTGGTGGAGAGTATGATTTTCTGCTTAATTCCGACAAGCAGCTTGACCTTTTGAACAAGCGATTTATCGTATTCGAGCTGGATAATATCAAGGATAACAAGGTGTTATTCCCGATTGTTACAATTATCATTATGGAAACGTTCATTACCAAGATGCGCAGGTTGAAAGGTATCCGTAAGATGATACTTCTGGAAGAGGCTTGGAAGGCTATCAGTAAAGAAGGAATGGCGGAATATTTAAAGTATCTCTTTAAAACCGTCAGGAAGTTCTTCGGCGAGGCAGTGGTTGTAACTCAAGAGGTTGAGGATATTATTTCTTCTCCCATCGTGAAAGAAACAATCATAAATAACGCCGATTGCAAAATTCTGTTAGACCAGCGAAAATATGTCAACAAATTCGATTCCATTCAAACCCTTTTAGGACTGACCGAAAAGGAAAAAGCACAAATTCTTTCTATCAACATGGCGAACAATCCGTCAAGGCGGTATAAAGAAGTCTGGATCGGGCTTGGAGGCATTCAATCGGCTGTATACGCCACAGAAGTGAGCTTGGAAGAGTATTATTGTTACACCACGGAAGAAACCGAAAAACTGGAATTGTTTCGCCTAAGTGAAAAACTCGGTGGTAACATAGAACTCGCAATCAAACAACTGGCCGAAAGCAAACGGTCGGAGTAATCGCAAAAAAAATATTAATCAATTAAAATGTAAACGATATGAAACTTAAAATTTT
>DAIPZX010000330.1:0-2919 GCA_036781995.1 Massilibacteroides sp.
GCTGGATTATTCCCCAATGGTAGAATAAAGACACAAGCGCCGAAAAGAAAATAACGACGGGCAATGAATGGATCAGAAAAACAAACCCTCCGGCTTTTGAGGCGTACGGGCCAAGCAGGAAGTTAACTCCGGCTTGCGTGAAATCCATCAAACGGATAAATACTTTTCCGAGTAATTCAAAGAATGCGCCTACGAAAGGCACATAGATAACTGCCAACGCAAATAGAAGCTGTAGAATCAATCCGGTACCAACCAGTTTCCAGTCTATTCGTTTTCTGTCTTTGCTTAATAAATAAGCCGTTGCAACAATAATAGCAATTCCTATAACACCTCTTAAAAGCGTGTCAAAACTAAAGCCGGTTGTCGTTTCATTAATCATGTATTGAGCCCCTCCTGTTCTCTGCGATCTTGTTCATCTCTGTATAATTTAGCAAATTCGTAGTTTTCAGAAGTGATAGCTTCATCCAAACGTTCTTGTAGTTCATCTATAGGCAGGAGAGACAACCATTCGTTCAGCTTGCTTTCGTCCGTCAGGTCGCTTGGTTCGAGTTTTTGTTCCTCTTCCTCTTCCTCTGTTGTTGCCGATTCTATTTCTATTTCGGAATCATCTTCAAGTATCACGCCGCATTCTCTTACGATTTCTTCCGTTGTATAAATATCACATTCCATACGTAATGCAATCGCGATGGCATCTGATGTCCGCGAGTCAATCCTGAGTTGTCCGTCTGCGGTCTCAACAACCAATTCGGAATAAAACACCCCTTCTTCAAATTTGTAAATAAAAACTTCCGGAAGTTTCATGTTTATAGCCTGTATCAGTTTTACAAACAGGTCATGAGTCAAGGGGCGGGGAGGAGTAATCTGTTCTAATGCAAAGGCTATGGATTGAGCTTCTGCCGTACCTACTATAATAGGCACTCTTCTTAAACCGTTTTCTTCTGCCAAGACTAAAGCATAGGCGCCTGATTGCACCTGGCTATTTGTCAGACCCTGTACTCGCAATTTTATCCTTGTGTCCACCTTTAAAAATATTACTGATTATCACACCCTGCGATCAAATGCCCAGAGATGTTTTGATCCGGTTAATCTTTTCTGTCGCTTTTTGCTCCGCTTCGGGGATATCTTCCAATCCTTTTACCGGCAGGTGTACTTCGCAATAGAATTTGATTTTGGGTTCTGTTCCGGAAGGTCTGATAGACACTTTCGTCCTGTCTTCGGTAAAGTATTGCAGCACGTTAGACGTGGTAGGCATATCTAATGTTATCGTTTCATTATCTGTAAAACTATATCCTTTCAAGGAAGCGAAATCATGCAATAAAGTTACTTTAGAGCCTGCGATCTCTGTAGGAGGATTCTCGCGGAAATGCTTCATCATGGCTTCTATTTCTTCGGCGCCGCTTTTGCCTTTTTTTACGACAGAAATTCCTTCTTCCTTAGAATAGCCGTATTTCACATAGATCTGTAATAGCAGCTGATAAAGAGAGAGACCTTGGTCTTTAGCCCAGGCAGACATCTCAGCCAGAATGGTACAGGCCGAAACCGCATCTTTGTCTCTTACAAAGTCTTCGCAAAGGAAGCCGTAGCTTTCTTCACCACCTCCGATATAGGTTTTCTTGCCTTCATTCTTTTTCATAATATCGGCAATCCATTTGAATCCGGTGTAAACATCATACATTTCCACGCCATTCTTTTCGGCAATGGAACGGATGGTCTCTGTCGAAACAATTGTTTTGACGATGTATTCTTTGCCTGTGATTTTACCCAATTCTTCCCAGCGGGTAATCAGATAATAAACAAATAACAATGCCGTTTGATTTCCATTCAAAAGCACCCATTCACCACTTTCGTTCTTAACGGCAGCACCTACACGGTCGCCGTCCGGGTCTGTGGCAAGTACTAATTCGGCATCTGTTTCTTTTGCTTTAGCTACGGCGAGCGCCAGTGCGGCCGGTTCTTCCGGGTTAGGAGAGATAACAGTCGGGAAATCTCCGCTGATTACATCTTGCTCGGGTACATTAATTATATTCCTGAATCCGTATGCTTTCAATGCGGCAGGAACAAGACGTACACCTGTGCCGTGAATGGGGGTATAAACGATCTTCATATCCTGGTGGCGTTTGATCGCGTCTTGTGAAAGCGAGATCTTAGTAAGATCCTGAATATATTGATCGTCGATTTCCTTTCCAATAATTTGGATCAGTTGCTTATCTCCTTCAAATTTGATTTCAGAGGCGTTTCTGATCTTATTCACTTCAGCAATAGTGTTTTTGTCATGCGGAGCGATCATTTGCGCCCCGTCATCCCAATAAGCCTTGTAACCGTTATATTCTTTCGGATTATGAGAAGCGGTCAGGATAATGCCGCTTTGACATCCCAGTTTGCGGATGGTATATGAAATTTCCGGCGTGGGGCGAAGGTCTTCAAAAAGAAATACCTTAATACCATTTGCTGTAAATATATCCGCCGATATTTCAGCAAACTTCCGGCTGTTGTTCCGGCAGTCATGACCGATCACAACTTTGATTTCATCTAAATGGCCAAATTCGTTTTTTAAATAATTGGAAAGACCCTGAGTCGCTGCTCCTACAGTGTATTTGTTCATTCTGTTTGAGCCGGTCCCCATAATACCTCTCAGTCCTCCGGTGCCGAATTCCAAGTCTTTGTAGAAAGACTCGATTAATTCTGTTTTATCTTCATTATCAAGCATTGCCTGAACCTGCGCACGCGTTTCTTCATCATAGCTTTCCGTAAGCCATACTTTCGCTTTGCTGATTACAGTTTCCATCAATCCATCATTTGTCATTTCTTATATTTTTTTATGTTTTTCGTAGAAACAAATATACAAATAAATTGAGCCTCACAACCCTTTTTCAGACGAATGTTGTGTGTTAGGGGAAGAAACAAAAAAAAGCCGTACTA
>DAIPZX010000331.1:0-2910 GCA_036781995.1 Massilibacteroides sp.
TAAACAGTCTCCCCGTTTACGGATGAATTATAATTTTCATGAAGATACAAACGACCCTCTAAACAGGCTGATGAACGCCATTGAACCGGATAGTTATATACGGCCGCATCGCCATCCGGATAAGGAAGAAATCTTCTTCCTGCTGAGAGGAAAAGCCGCGTTTTTTCTTTTTGATGACGAAGGAAACATAACGGATAAACTTATTTTATGTCCGGAAGAGGGAGTATATGGCGCTGAAATCGCACCGGGGATCTGGCATAATCTCTTAGTACTGGAATCGGATACGGTCGTTTACGAAATAAAAAGAGGCCCTTTTGCTCCTTTGGCCTCTGAAAATTTGGCTCCGTGGGGTCCTTCGGCAGAAGATCCCGAAGCCATAAAAGAATACATGGATTATCTGAGATCGAAGATATAGTGCAAAACCGGGAGGGTATAGTTGTCATCCTATGTTTGCAAACATAGGATGACAATAGAGTTTTGTGAAATACCCGCCTATCGCAGTTGCTGTTATTTCTTATTGATTTGTTCCTGTACGATTGCATCTACCACTGCTATGGTGGTCAGATTGAGGATATCCCGTGTCGTACTGCCTATATCTGTAAAGTGAATCGGTTTGTTCAATCCCATCTGAATAGGACCGAGCTTTTCAACAACTCCCATTTCACTCAATAGTTTATAAGCGCTATTCGCAGAACTTAAATTCGGGAAGACTAATGTGTTTACATCCTTTCCTTTGATCTTGTTGAACGGATAGGTTTTGTCACGCATTTCCTTGTCTAAAGCAAAGTTTACCTGCATTTCGCCGTCAATTTCCATCTCCGGGTGGTTTTTATGCAAGAACTTGATTGCTTCGTGTACTTTTTGCGGGCTACCCTGCTTGTCTGCTCCAAAACTGGAATAAGAAAGCATTGCCATAACAGGTTCATGGGCAAAGAATTTAACAGCATCGTAAGTGAGGCGCGCGATATCAATCAATACATCTGCTGATGGATGACGGTTGATTAGTGTGTCTGCCATAAAGAAAGTTCCCTTTTTGCAAGTCACGATGTGCATAGCTCCGAAATGGTTGTACGATGGTCGGATACCAATGATTTCTGCAGCCATTTTGGTTACTTCCGAATAACGGCTATATACACCGGTTACGAATGCGTCCGCATCTCCGGTTTCGACCATCATCATACCGAACGCATTGCGGTCAAACAGTTTTTCGCAGGCCTCTGCAAACGTAACCCCTTCGCGTGATCTCTTTTCGGCAAGTAGCTGAGCATAGCGCGTGCGTCTTTCATTTTCACTTTCGTGGCGCATGTTTACGATTTCAATGCCGTCCAGATTGATGTTTTCTTCTGCTGCTATCTTGCGCAGGTTGTCTGCATTGCCGAGCAGAATGGGTATGCATATGCCTTCTGTTTTGGCTTCTACTGCTGCTTTCAGCATGTTTACATGGTTTGCTTCAGCAAATACAATACGTTTGGGATTAGCTTTCGCCATTTCCGTAAATGAGCGTAGCATCTTGTTGTCATATCCCATCATTTCACGCAGATGTTTGCCATACGCTTCCCAGTCGGTGATAATGTTTCGGGCCACTCCCGATTCTATCGCTGCCTTTGCCACTGCGCAAGATACGTGAGTAAGCAGTCGGGGGTCAAGTGCTTTGGGTATAATGTATTCAGGACCGAAAGTCATGCGCTTCAACTGGTAAGCCGCGTTAACCACATCGGGAACCGGCTCCTTTGCTAATCCGGCAATGGCATAAACGGCGGCTTGCTTCATCTCTTCATTGATTGTTGTGGCATGTGTGTCTAATGCGCCACGGAAAATATAAGGGAATCCCAATACATTATTAATCTGATTCGGATAATCAGAACGTCCGGTCGCGAAGATCAGATCATCCCGGGAATCCATTGCGTCTGCATAAGAAATCTCCGGGTTGGGATTAGCCAGCGCGAAAATAATCGGTTTCTCATTCATGGTGCGAACCATGTCTTTAGTCAGCACATCTGCTACGGATAATCCTAAGAATACATCCGAACCCGCAACGGCTTCTTCCAGTGTTTTGATGTTGCGTTCAGTGGCAAAACCTTTCTTTTCTTCATTGAGGTCGGTTCTGTATGTGGATATCACGCCTTTACTGTCGCACATTACGATATTCTCTTTGCGCGCGCCAAGCATAACATAAAGTTTCGTACATGAAATAGATGCGGCACCCGCGCCATTTACAACGATCTTCACGTCTTCTATTTTCTTTCCGGTCAGTTCCAGTGCGTTAATCAGACCTGCTCCGGAAATAATTGCGGTTCCGTGCTGGTCGTCATGCATAACAGGAATATTGAGCTCGGCTTTGAGCCTTTTCTCGATCTCAAAACATTCAGGCGCTTTGATGTCTTCCAGATTAATACCTCCGAAAGTCGGAGAAATCGCCTTGACTGTCTGAATAAACTTTTCCGGGTCTTTTTCATCTACTTCAATGTCAAACACATCAATACCCGCGAATATTTTAAACAGAAGTCCTTTGCCTTCCATCACAGGCTTTCCTGCCATGGCCCCGATGTCTCCTAAACCGAGAACAGCCGTGCCGTTTGAAATAACAGCTACTAAATTTCCTTTGGCTGTGTATTTATACGCATCGAGTGGATTTTTTTCAATTTCCAAACAAGGTTCTGCTACTCCGGGAGAGTAGGCTAAAGAAAGGTCTGTCTGGCTACTATAAGGTTTAGTGGGAATTACTTCGATTTTGCCGGGTTTGCCTTCAGCATGGTACTTAAGGGCTTCTTCTTTTGTTACTTTTGCCATAGATTTGTGATTAATGTTGTCGTACTAAATTTAAAATGCAAAAGTAAGAAAATATAATTATCCTGTTCTGTTTGTCTTACGATTACGCTAATAAATGAGGTTTTTTTCTTTAATTTTAAT
>DAIPZX010000332.1:0-2904 GCA_036781995.1 Massilibacteroides sp.
ATTTCCTTACTATATAATTTATTTAATTTCTGTTTAATGGGACACAAAGTTAAGAAAAAGGATGTAAACCGCTAAAAGCCCGCTCCTTTTTTACAATTATTGCCGGAACAGTACATTTTTGAATGAATGCATTTATAAAAAATACGTAATTTTGCGTTCAAAATAATTCTATAAGCAATCTTTAGCGAATGATATTACAGTTACTTTTTATCCTGACGGCTATTGTTATCGGAGCTCGTTTGGGAGGGATCGGTTTGGGGGTTTTAGGAGGATTAGGCTTAGCCTGCCTTACTTTTATCTTTGGTCTTGAGCCTACATCGCCGCCGATTGATGTCATGTTGATGATTGCCGCTGTGATTGTTGCCGCCAGTGCGATGCAGGCTGCGGGAGGATTAGACCTGATGGTGAAATGGGCGGAAAAACTACTTCGTAAACACCCTGAGCGGATCACGATACTGGGTCCCTTGGTTACTTACACCTTTACCTTTCTGGCAGGAACAGGGCATGTTGCTTACTCTGTGCTTCCCGTTATTGCCGAAGTGGCTATCGATTCTAAGATAAGACCGGAGCGTCCGCTGGCGATTTCCGTGATTGCTTCTCAACAGGCGATAACCGCCAGTCCCATATCCGCGGCTACTGTGGCAATGCTCAGTTTATTGTCTTTTTCGGGTGTTAGCTTATTGAATATACTGATGATCTCTGTTCCCTGCACATTAGTCGGGGTTTTAGCCGGGGCAATCTATTCGTTACGAGTGGGAAAAGATTTGTATGACGATCCGGAATTTAAGAGAAGGTTAGCGAGTGGAGAATTTAAGGTGGAACACTATCAGGTAAAAGGGGTAGAGCATATCCGGAAAGCTCTTTGGGCGGTTGTAATCTTTGTATTGGCAACAGCTGCGATTGTGCTGTTTGGTTCCATAGAACAACTCCGTCCGGAGTATATGACAGAAGACAAAGAAACCTACCGGTTGAGTATGGCTTATGTGATTGAAATAGTCATGCTGTCGGCGGCTGCCCTTATTTTGCTGATTACAAAAACCGACGCAGTGAAAGCGACTCAGGGATCTGTTTTTCTTGCTGGCATGCAAGCTGTGATCGCTATCTTTGGTATTGCCTGGATGGGCGACACGTTTATCGGAGGAAATATCGTAGAGCTCAGAACGTCTATAGAAGAGACCGTTACAAAAATGCCCTGGCTGTTTGGAATTGCTTTATTTCTGATGTCTATTCTATTATTCAGTCAGGCGTCTACTATACGCGCTTTGTTGCCTTTGGGCATTTCGCTTGGCATTTCTCCCTATATGTTGATTGCCTTGTTTCCCGCGGTAAACGGTTATTTCTTTATACCGAATTATCCGACAGTGGTAGCCGCGATTAATTTTGACCGGACGGGAACTACCCGGATTGGTAAATATATGTTGAATCACTCCTTTATGATGCCCGGGCTGATCGCTACCGCCACATCGGTATTGCTTGGGTTATTGCTGATTCAATTTATTTGAATGATTATATCATGCTTATATTTAGCAACAAATAAAAAAAGACAAATGATGAAGTGCAAAATGCTTAATTATGGTGCCGCATTCACCTTGTGTGGTTTCCTGTTGTCCTGTAATAATCAGGTAGCGCCTCCCGCGCCTTATGGGGTGCTCCCTTCGGAGCATCAGTTAGTCTGGCAGAAAATGGAATACAATATGTTTATTCATTTCGGACCCAATACATTCACTGATGTAGAGTGGGGAAACGGCAAGGAAGATCCCAAGGTGTTTAATCCTTCTGCTGTGGATTGCCGGCAATGGGCGGCTGTGGCGAAGGCAGCGGGTATGAAAGGTATTATTATTACAGCTAAACACCATGATGGCTTTTGCTTGTGGCCAAGTAACTATAGTACGCATACCGTGCGTGAAAGTCCGTGGAAAGACGGCAAAGGCGACTTGCTCAGAGAACTTTCCGATGCCTGTAAAGAATACGGATTGAAGTTTGGTGTCTATCTTTCGCCCTGGGATCAGAATCACCCTGCTTACGGAACAGCGGAATACAATGGCGTCTTTGTGAATACGCTTACGGAGGTGTTGACGAATTACGGCGATGTATTCGAACAATGGTTCGATGGTGCCAATGGCGAAGGACACGGTGGAAAGAAACAGGTGTATGACTGGGATTTATTTAATAACACAGTCTATACAAACCAACCTCAGGCTGTTATTTTCAGTGATGTAGGTCCGGGTTGCCGTTGGGTAGGAAACGAGCAAGGGCATGTAGGCGAAACAAACTGGTCGAGATTGGATGTCGAAGGCTACGAGCCCGGAGCGAAAGGTCCGAATCCCGATTCGTTGAATAGGGGTAATATAAACGGCGCGCGCTGGGTGCCTGCCGAAACCAATACGTCTATTCGTCCGGGATGGTTTTACAGTGTTTCCACGGATGATAAGGTGAAATCTTTAGGTAAACTCATGGATATTTATTACACCTCTGTGGGGCGTAATTCTACCTTATTGCTCAATGTGCCGCCCGATAGAACCGGACGTATTCACCCGAACGACTCTACTCGTTTGATGGAGTTGAGACGGGCAATCGACGAATCATTTCAGGATAACCTGGCAGAAGGCGTATTAACCGCTACCGCCACCCGTGGTAACAGTGACGCTTATACAGTTGCCAACCTGTTCAGTGACAACTACGATTCCTATTGGACTACAAATGATGATGTGTTGACTGCTTCCATCGAATTGAACATGAGCGCTTCAAAAACATTTAACCGTCTCTTATTGCAAGAATATATTCCCCTTGGTCAGCGTATTGCGGCATTCAATGTGGAATATTGGGATCAGGAGAAAAACGAATGGAATCTGCTGACCGAAGCGACTACAGTCGGATATAAACGTATCCTTCGTTTTCCATCCG
>DAIPZX010000333.1:0-2888 GCA_036781995.1 Massilibacteroides sp.
TTCTAAATGAGTACACTCATTGCAGAAAAAGAGTGTACTCATGAATTAAATTCAAAACAGATTCGAAAAAAAAGATTTTTATTTCTCTTTTTTTAGATCAATGAAAATATATCTACTTAATCCGCACGCTGAAAAATTTGCTGCGCCCTGTGATATATAACGTGTTTCCGTCTTTTCCACCAAACTGAATGGTAGAAGGACGTTCGGGCACTTCGATGAATCCTTTTTCATTTCCGTTTTTATCGAAAATAAGAATATTTCCGTCTGCCACATACAAATTGCCTTCTTGATCAACCGCAGAGCCGAATTCTCCCCATTCAACGAAATAGTTCATATTAGACAGTGTACCGTCAGGAGCCACATCCATTTTCACCATCCGGCGATCATAATCATCGGATGCATAGAATGTTTTTCCGGGAAATGCTTCCAGAGCTGAAGATGAACGGGCAAAATCGTATTGGTCAACAATAATCGTTTTTCCATCCGGAGCAACAAAACTATATTCGGGTTTGGAAGTCACCACGGTATTAAAATCATGGAAATCACGCCATCTATTGGATGGATAAAGCGCTTTCGCCACGTTAGCGACCGACCCCATTTTCACTTTCGACAGAACGGTGAATGTATCTTCCGGACGCTCGGGGTCGATAGAATAAACGCGTGTTTCAAAAACATTATTACCGTATCCGGCGAAGGAAGTACCTCGCGTATCCGGATAAGCATAGACGCTTTCCTGCTTCCCGTTTACCTGATAACCCGGCTGTGAACGGTAACGGCAAATAACCAACAGGTTGTCTTCCGTATCTACTCCTAATGATATCGGCGCATACGGGAAATCAGCAATTAATGATAATGTGTTTGTTTCGACCGACCATTTATACACACGCCGCAAACGTTCTTCCGAGAAATAAACATTCCCTTTACTGTCACGCGTAATACCTTCTATAAATTCAAAACCGGAAGCGAGCGTATTTACTTTTCCAATCGTATTATCTATCATTCTATGGCTCTTTTCATTACCCGTTACAAGCAGTTTCTGCAATTCCCACGGACGAACTTCTATATCTTTATTAATGTCGTATACAGGAACATCCGTTGTGTATTTAATCTGTGAATAATTATGCAGGTTGGCAAACTCAATATTTTTACTATTCCATACACGAACGGAGTTATGATAAGGTTCGTTCACACGGATTACACGGAACATATACAGGTTGGCAAAAATCATGTCTCGGCAGCCATCAATTTCAACGGGCTGACAATCCGTACTTTCACGACTTTCCTCTTCCAGTTGAAAACAATAAACTTTCCAGTTTGATACGTTTTTGAAGCGGGCTTCATTTCTGACATGGTGCTCCAGAGACATCGCGTAAATCCGACCCGGCGTATTCGTATTATTTACATATAAACCATTGGTTGCATACGTACTGGCTGTCCAGACATCTTTAATAGTTCCACCTCCGTTATTAGTCACCCAAAAACTCCAGTATTGATTATCCCAGGCTTGATCCATCGCCTGATTAGCTACCGGATTCTCCGGAGAACTGATACGTTGCCCCTGACGACGATATTCGGGTGCTTCCTGACCGGGAACCGGTTTACGCAATCCGCCGTGACCTCCCACAAATTTAATATCATTCACATACGAGTCTGCTCCGGCCATCCATTTTAGTCCTACGGCGCGATAATTATATCCACCGGTATTCATACCAATTCCATTCAGGATGTTATTACCACCTACAGATGATTCCAACATGGCTACGGGAGATCCAAATCCACTAAATGCCGGGGTGCTCTCTCCCAGTTTGAACTGTGTTCCGAACGGATGCAAGCCGATTAACTTTGTATTCGGCTTCATCTTGACTGTTTTAGAAAAACGATACCAGCCTTGAGGTACATAGATATTATCGTATTTGTCGATAGCATCCTGAAACGCTTGTGCGTCATCTGTTTGATCATCCCCTTTTGCTCCCAGATCCCGGATATTCACCCATGTTTCCATAGCCGGCAACGCCGGGATATCCCGGATTAATACTGCCGGCATCTTTGCAATCGGTTCAATATCCGCTACGGTACGATATTGAGCGCGCGCCTGCATATCATCCATTTGCAATCCATGAGAATAGTCTTTTATGTGATATATTTTATGGGCTACTTTGGTATCGGTATTACTGCGGCTATATTTTGCCAATACCGGAACATGCTGACAATAAACATCCCGAAATGTAATCTGATTATTGCTGTTATTCTCATTACTGATTACAACTATCGCTTCTTTTACATTTTCAAAACGGCTGTTTTCAACAAACAGACGGTCGGCATAATTCGGATCAATATCAAACACAACCGGCACATTCTTTACCTGAATATTAACGATAGCCAAACCTGATTCCTGGCAACGCAACGCAGCAACGCGCTGACCTTCAAAGTAAGCGTCAACCATCATTACCTGCCAACCCGGAGAGGCTTTTGTTGTGTAGATTCCATAATCACCGCCATAAAAAGCCACATTTTCCAATTCATTTCCCACATCAAACAATCCTGCTTTTCCCTTACCGGTAAAAACAGCAATATGGTTTATAAAACTATGTTGGGCATAATGTGTGCGTAAAGCAACGGCATGCGGATTTCCATCTTCAATCCGGAGATTGATATTAGACATGGCGCTATAAAACGTACTCGCCCCCGCGTCACGGACAGCTTGCCCCTCCTCTACCATAGATCCGGTAAACCAGAACATATACTTTGCTTTTCCTTTATCGGCAGGCACCTCCTGCTGATAACCCGGAGAATTTTTAGCAAGGATAAACTCAGGACGTTTCTGTCCATAGCCAATTAAACGAATAGCTGTTGGGATATAAATTGTTTTGCTGATCAGATATTTCCCT
>DAIPZX010000334.1:0-2886 GCA_036781995.1 Massilibacteroides sp.
TACCATGAAATAACTATTCAAGGTGTTGTATTCAGAGTAAGTCGTTGCAGCAGTCGTTGTATTGTATGAAATATTGCTGCGTTGTTGCAAAATATCATAAATTTTAAACCGCAATGTAGCCTGATTGCCTTTTAGGAAACTCTTGGATAAAGCAGCATTCCACATCCACTCTTCCTGCTTAAAGCCATTCTCATATCCGGAGTTCGTTGAGTAATTAATATCACTCTCTAACTTGAAGTTATACGGAAAATAAATGGTTGTCCGCGCACCTGCCAGATAGTTGAACGTTTCCAGGTTACTCCGTTGCTGGATTGTATTCTTCGTCTTATTAAAAACGACACTTCCGTTCAATCCCAGATCAAACAAATCCGAACGATAATCTATACCTGCATTTTCAGACAATCGGAATTGCCTGTTTTTATTCTTCACACCATTAGAGAAACCATTTTGATTATTAAAAGAAGTAAAGGTCATTGAATTAATAGAGAACTTTTTATTCTTCAGCGGTGTATTGACGATCATACGCAGATTCCCATTGTAGTTTCCATTCACGTTTTCATACGTTGTTTCTCTTTTACCTTTCTCATTCTCACTATAAATAGAGGATGACGCGATAGCATTAATTATGTAACTCCCATTAGCCATAATCATAAACGCGGTCTGCTTCTCCGGAACAAATCGATTAAAACGAACGGACAGATTGTTGGTATAAGTAGGCTTCAAGTCCGGATTACCAATAATGGTATTCAACGGATTAGAAATATCGGGAACCGGCTGTAGCTGGTTCAGGCTGGGCTGGCTTGTTCTTCCATTATACAAAACACGCAGATTGGTCTGCTTGCTGAACATATAGTTAAACTGTGCTGTAGGAGAGAAATTAAGCACGTTGCGCGAGAAACTGGAAAGAACCGTTGATCCGACAAAGTTTTCGCTCTTGCTGTAAGAAGGATCCACGTTAAACCCAATCGTATAATTATATTTTGCCCGCTGCGCTTTGAAGCTGACTCCGGCACGTTGCGAAATAAAATCATTCCGGAAGTTCCGGCTGTATGCCGTATCCAACTGATTATACTCTCCGGTCTCGAACTCCCGGTTATACGAATTTTTTAAAGACTCCTGATGGCGCTGGCTGAAACTATACGTCAACTGAAGGAAATTGTTTCGACCCAACGGTTCGACCCATGAAACATAAGCCCTATAATTAAAGCCGGTATTATCATACCTGATGCGCTGATCAAGGATACTGTCGTTTCCATGCATCACCTCTTCCTTATAATAATAATCTTCATCCGTATAAGAATCACTTAGTCCTCCCGATAGAGAAGCGCTAAACACACGACCGGCAGCGTTCAGTTTCCGACTATATTCCAATCTGGCACTCAGGTCGTATCCTTCGCCCTCAGAACGGTTTTGCGAATTCACCAGACGAATCGTATCCGCATCCTGATTCATCACATCCGTCAGTTCGTTTTCAATCGCAGAGCTTCTGCTATAACCTATTTCCGGACGAAAAATTATCTTTGTCAAGGTATCCGGCTTCCATTCCAGACGAAACTCAGCCCCGATATTATCACTCACCGGATTCCTCCTGCTTTTGGAATATTCAAGCAAAGAACTATCCTGAGAAATAAAGCTCTCTTTACGAATATTACTATTCGCATCATTGTCTGAATGTGAATAACGGGCATTCCCGGACCAGGTTAATGCCGGATTAAACTCTTTGCTGAAGTTCAGCCCCGCGTTGCCGGATGATGTTATTCCGTTGCCGGCGCCACCGCCGCCTCTAAAACCACGTCCGCCACCACCGGAAAACATCGTAGAAGCCAAATCAGAGAAACCCATATTGTTCGTATTATTCAATCCGCCCATAAAGGTTACCTGATCATTATTGATAAAGCGATTCACCATTGCGTTTCCTTCATAACGGTCTTTGCTGCCATAACCGGCAAAAGCATTTCCGAACCAGCCTTGTTTCATACCCGGCTTTACGGTCAGGTTAATGGTTGCCTCTTCGTCTCCATCATCAAAGCCGGTCATCATCGTCATGTCGCTCTTACGATCATAAACCTGGATTTTTTCTACCATCTCGGCAGGCAGATTCTTAGAAGCCACTTTCGGGTCATTCGTAAAGAACTCTTTTCCATCCACCATGATTTTCTTGATCTCTTTGCCGTTAACCGTCACCTTTCCTTCGGCATCAACTTCTACACCGGGCATTTTCTTCAGGAGGTCTTCCAGCATCGAACCTTCAGTTACTTTGTATGAATCCGCATTATATTCGACCGTATCATTTTTCACAACTACCTCAGGCGCCTTCCCAACGATAACAGCTTCGCTCAATGCTATCGCCCCATCGCTCAATTTGAGCTTACCCACGTTTACAGGATTCGTTTTCCCCGTAATTCCAAGAGGTTGGTATAAATGATCAAAACCAACAAAAGAGACATGCAGCAAATAATTTCCGGGACGTATATTTTTCAATCTGAACGAACCGTTATCCCAGCTCACAACTCCACCAACCAACGCACTGTCTTTAACGCTAAGCAATCTGACCGTTGCCTGTTCGACCGGCAATTCAGTCCCTTCTTCAACAATTTGTCCGGTAATATCTACTCGATTACTCTGCTGGGCAAACACTAAAACCGGAGAAACCAGCAACCACACCAATAAAAGGGATCTACTCAAATTCATAATTCAGCCTATACTTACTATTTTTCAACTGAATCAATAGACAGCATACAGCATAAGACGTTTAATCCCAATCACGCTAATTTGTATTTATTAACTAACACAGACGTGTAGGTAACTATTCAGCCAAAACTATTCTTAATTTACCATTTACCGAACCCATTCGGTGTCGTACGTTTGCCCTGTATCATGGCGTCA
>DAIPZX010000335.1:0-2858 GCA_036781995.1 Massilibacteroides sp.
TCGATCACACGTCCTCGGGGATAGCCGCCAACACCCAATGCGGCGTCCAGAGCTATTGAACCGGAGTGTATCACTTCTATATTTTCAATGCTCTCATCACCCAATTTCATGATAGAGCCTTTACCGTAATTTTTTTCAATTTTTTCGGTCGCGGCACGAAGTGCTTTCAATTTTTCAGCATTGACAGCTGCTTTTGCCTGTATGTCTTTCTCTTCTTTTGACATTGTTTATTTGTTTAATATTTGATTTGCATGGTCTTTTGTTTTCACTTCCTTTGGCGTTATAATCCGTTCCACAATACCTTCTTCATTAATGATAAAGGTGGTGCGCAACGTGCCCATATACTTGCGTCCGTACATGCTTTTTTCCGCCCATACGCCAAACTGCTCCTGTAGTTTGGTTTCGGTATCTGCTATCAGATTAAAAGGTAATTCTTGTTTGCTGATAAAACCCTGATGGGATTTGGCGCTGTCCTTGCTTACGCCTATCACTTCATAACCGGCGGCACGCAGACTTTCATAACCATCCCGCAGGCTGCAAGCCTGAGCCGTACATCCGCTTGTGTTGTCTTTCGGATAGAAATAAAGCGCTAATTTACGACCTCTGAAATCGCTTAGTTTTATTTCGTTCCCGTTCTGATCTGTTCCCAGCATTTCGGGTGCTTTATCTCCTATTTGTATAGCCATAAAATTAAAATTCCAAATCTACGTTAAATAATTCGTGCCAGGGTAATCCCTGTTCATTCAGTTCCTTCATGAAAGGATCCGGATTGAATTCTTCCACATTCCATACGCCCGGTTTTTTCCATACCCCTTGCATAAACAGTTTGGCTCCGATCATAGCCGGTACGCCGGTGGTGTAGCTAACACCCTGTGCTCCGGTTTCTTTGAATGCGGCTTCGTGGCTACAGTTATTATACACATAATAAGTCAGCTCTTTACCGTCTTTTATACCGCGGATACGACAACCGATAGATGTTTCTCCCGTGTAGTTTTCACCTAAATCACCCGGATTAGGCAGTACGGCTTTCAAAAACTGGATCGGAACAATCTCCACGCCATTATATAAAACAGGCTTGATGCTGTCCATGCCAATATTTTGAATCACACGTAAGTGAGTCAGGTATTCCTGACCAAACGTCATCCAGAAACGGGCACGCTTGATAGTAGGGAAATTCTTGACCAGACTTTCCAACTCTTCGTGATACATCAGGTATGATTCCTTCGGCCCTACATTCGGATAGTTCAACGCCTTGTGTACGGAAAGTGGTTCGGTTTCTTTCCATTCCCCGTTTTCGTAATACTTTCCTCGCTGGGTAATTTCACGAATATTGATTTCCGGATTGAAATTTGTCGCGAACGCCTTGTGATGATCACCAGCGTTACAGTCCACAATATCTAAATAATGTATTTCATCGAAATGATGTTTGGCTGCGTAAGCGGTATAAACGCCTGTCACACCCGGATCAAAGCCGCAACCTAAAATGGCGGTAAGCCCGGCCTCTTCAAAACGTTGTTTATAAGCCCACTGCCAGCTGTATTGATATTTTGCCTCATCCAACGGCTCGTAATTGGCTGTGTCTAAATAACTGACGCCGTAAGCCAGACAAGCATCCATAATAGAAAGATCCTGATAAGGCAATGCAAGATTGACTACCAAGTCCGGTTTAAACGAGTTGAACAACGCAACAAGTTCGTCCACATTGTCCGCGTCTACCTGTGCTGTCTGCACTTTTACATGCTTAATATCAGCGGCAATAGCATCACATTTGCTCTTCGTACGGCTTGCCACCATAATGTCTGTAAATACATTCGCGTTCATCGCGATTTTTTTGACAGCAACAGTGCTAACTCCTCCTGCACCAATTACTAATACTCTTCCCATTTACAAAATAGAATTAATCTTGTTAATATACAGTTAATAAGGTCATAAACCTGTTACAAATATACTGTTTTTTTTGAAGAGAAACATATCCCTTTTTAATCATTCAGCCAATTGATTGAATGATTGAGTGCCTTTTGTATATTTGTACGCTGTTTCATTCTAAAATTTTAATGAATTATGAATACCCGAAATTCTCACACAAAGCTCTTTGCTCTTTTCTTATCCATTGCTATGCTTTCATCCTGCATAAACGATGATAAAGAAGATTGGGAGGGAGCCAATATTCAGGTTGGCGATAAACTGCCCGAATTTTCGGTAAAAATGAACGATGGACGTACAATAACGCATGAAACAGTGATAGGAAAAGTTTCAGTTATTCTGCTTTTCACAACGACCTGCCCCGATTGTCAAAAGCAGTTTCCAATTATCGAACAGCTATACAGTAGCTTCAAAGACAACCCGGAAGTAATAATGATAGGCATAAGCCGGGCAGAAGGAGAAAGCATCGTTGGAAAGTTTTGGGATGAGAAAGGATATAAATTTCCATATTCATCTCAGGAAGACAGAACAGTCTATAGCCTTTTTGCAAGTTCAGGCGTGCCGCGAATCTTTATTTCAGACAAAGAAGGAGTCGTTCAAAAACTAACAAACGACAATCCGATAGCCACATACGAAGAACTGGCAGACAAAATCAATTCATTAATAAATAACTACAATATGACGGCGCGGTTTGATGACGCCGGAATATAGAGCGACCGCATTAAAAATAGCCTCGCAAAGAACATCACGGTGTTTGCGGTTTGCAGTCGATTGCGGGCTGAATTAAGAAATGTCATATTGATAGGAAATCACCTATTTTTCACATAAACAAACGTATTTTCATATAAAAACGATATAAATAAACATAGTTAAACAATTGACAAAAATACGGCTGTCTATTAAATCATTAGGTGTAAAAATGAATCACAAAAGAA
>DAIPZX010000336.1:0-2850 GCA_036781995.1 Massilibacteroides sp.
ACAGGAGGTGATTCACTCATTAAATAGTCGCTTGGGCGACTGCGGTCGTAAGACCGCCAAGGGAGATTCCAAAGGGGGAAAACCTTTGGCTTATTGGGGAATTTTTAGCGTTACTTTAGTAATGCGGCTCGGAAAATTCCCTAATAAGCTATGGCTTTTTGAAAAAGCCTCCGGGGTAGCTGCGGCAGACTACATTTTCAAACCTCTGCCCGGCTTCTTTACGACAGCTTGTTTCGGCACGGAACGACTACATAAATAGTCGTTCAGGTCTTTATGCTTCGCATAGTATACAGACTGGTCAACAACCTCTTTGCAAACCGAGCGTAAACTCTGAACAGCTCGCTTTCCTCCCTCATCGTTATCCAAGAAAGCCTGTACGCTTCGGTAAGCGGAAAGCTCATTTTTGATTTTCGGCAGATTAACGACAGAGTTCAGAATAATGGTATCATATTTCGGTGTTTTTTCTTGTTTCAAAACCAAGTAAGACAGAAAATCCGTGAAGCCTTCAAAGACCAAACAGGCTTCTTTGTCGCTCCCTGCATGAAAGAATGTTTTCACATCCATAGAAGTACATCCCTTGAACTTATTGTTCCGTAATATCCAACCACCACTGTTATTCTGAAAGCCGACCGCAAAGTACGGTTTATCATTTACGGCATAGTGAACCTCCTTGCAATACCGGTTGGCTAATTCAAAATTGATACTACGCTCTTTCAAGTATTGAAGTAAAGCAGGGTGAGAAATCGGCAGGACTTCGTTTATCCGCATCGCCAGCTCTTTCTCCTGATTATTGTTTGGAATATTATCCCTGTGAAAAGAAAAAGAATGTAATCCTGATAGGTGTCGCTCCAATAATTGCATGGCTCGTCCGTTGGTGCAGTTCTTAATTCGCATAACAAGGTCGATAAGTGTTCCGCCTTCATTAGAGCCAAAATCAATCCACAAGTTTTTGTCATAATCCACTTTCATGCTGGCATTGCCGTCTTTCCGAAATAGGGAATGATACATACCATAATAACCACGTTCTTTTGCAGGGTAAATATTCAATCCTGCAAGGTATTCCCGAATGGGATACCTGTTTATTTCTTTAGAATCCATTTGTTTGATTTTTAATAGTGAATGTTTTTTCTTTCACCGGGAAAGAAAATCCCAGTGAAACTACATTACCTTGCATTGCGTATATAGGATACGAGGTAAGGCAAGGGACTTCCGCCACCACTAAAAGCGGAAGCCTTACCTTATCCTATTATCTACACACCCAAGTCATGGTAAGGTGATTTAATAATAGAATGTAGGATTGAAACTGTACTTCCGATTCGCATCTTTTCGTATCATTCCCTTATTCTCTAAGAATTGTTTGAGTTTCTCGATTTTGCTTTTGCCATATACGCATCCGATTGTGGCATATCCTTGGCGTAGAGCCTTGACCAAATCGTCATACCCAATTAATTCGGCTTCGGCAAAGGTTGCCGTAAGAGCTTCTGTGTGTTGTTCCTCTTTCAACTCGAAATAGTCGAAATGTTGGGATTTGCTTTTTGTAGAGGAGAACGTATAATCGCTTGCCAACTCGGGCAGGGCATCGTCGTTGATACGGAAAGCGAACGGTTCGAAGTCCATTGCTCGGATATGTACAGCCCTAACAGTACTTACATCGCTATCGAGTTTGTCTTTAGCAATCTCCAAAACCGTTTCGGCTTTGTTGTTCAGCTCCGTTCCAATGTGTCCGCGAGCGTTTTCGTCCGCCTTGTTTTGGTGGAGAATGGTATGGATATGGATTTGCCGTTCATCTGTCCACTGCATCAGCTTGGAAATAATCTTGGTAGATTCACTCGGACTGTTAATATCATAGACCATATCCCGAATGCCGTCAATAATAACCAATCCTAAACCTTTGGTCTGGTAGATTGCCTGCTCAACAATGGCTATCCTAACTTCGGGTGTATGTCTGCGAAGCGAAAGAAATTCCAAATTGTCGGGTTCTTTGTCTAAGGGCAGCCCTGCCATGCGGGCAATCCGCTTCATCACATTTTGACAATGGTAAGGACTTTGCTCCGTATCAACGTATAGAATCTTTCTTTTTTCATCGGGAAGCTGCGCATCATACTGTAAGACCGTTCCATTCTTCAATGCGGCTGCTACGATTGCCGACACATTGAATGTTTTCTTGCTTTTGGCTTTACCGATAGAAGCACTGAAATTACCGAGTGTACCAATGGGAGAGCCATGAACCCGAAGGATTTCAGGAGAGGTTACATATTCGCCTGTTAGTGTCAATCGGGAGGATTGCCACAAAATAGTTATTGCAGCTTGTACATTTTTCTCTTGTTCTGTCATGGCTTATTTCCTCCCACCTGTTTTACGTCCGGCAAGTTCAAGGGCAAGCTCGGCATCGACAATAATCTTACGACCTATCTGCGTGATAGCCTTGTCAATCTTCCCGCTTTGCTTGATACGGTTGGCGGTTGGAATACTGCATCCGAACAACCGGGCGATACCGGCTATTCCATATACATGTTTTTTCGAAGTCGAACTGACAATAGTCGGTCGTGCCTCCTTTTGCTCTGAACTTTGCTGTAGGTAGAGAAACTCTTCACCTGTCATCTGCCAGAGTGGTTTGTTTTTTAAATCATGAAAATTCATATTGATATAACTTTACAATTAAACACTAAGCCTTGTACTTCGGCGGTTATGTTCGAACACTGCAAAGCTACGGACGTAAATAAGTGGTATGCGAGTGGATGTGAAAAGTTTATATCATTGATAATCAGATGATATAAAAATTATTTTGAGTGGTAAAAGTGGTAATCGGGTGGTATCAGGAGAGGTCTTTGAATATCCTGTTGATACGCT
>DAIPZX010000337.1:0-2849 GCA_036781995.1 Massilibacteroides sp.
TAAATACCTAGAAAATAAAAAAGATGAAGAAAAAAATTTTGTGTGCCAAGATTGCAGGGCTTCTTTTAGCCGGGGTGTTGACGACACAACAGACCTATGCCCAGAATATTGTTACTATCTTCGGGCAGGAAAAGATTGAAAAAACTGATGAAGGGGAAGTATTCCATCATTTCCGTAAAGGTTTCTTATTACCGGGAGGAACTAATCCGGGTACGCTTTTCAACGGTCAGGACATGATTGCATGGATGTATGCAACAGGAAAGTTTGTTAAGCCACAGGATGGAGTAGCTATCAATTACACCTATTCTAATATGGATGGACAAGTAGAAGACGCTTATCTGGGATGGCTGGCAAGAAGCAAAGGAGAGAAAGATATGGAACTTCTTCCTCAATGGAAATGGGGAGCTATGGATGCAGACGAAACCGGATTATTCAAACGTCCCGAAATGCGTTCGGCTTTCCTGTATACTTCATACGAATCTCCTAAAGAGCAAATCGCATTATTGGAAACTACAGGAGGAACACGTACTTACGTAAACGGTTTACCTCACGAAGGCGACCATTACGATTTCGGGTATACACTTACTCCCATCAAACTGAAAAAAGGTCTGAATGAATTTGTTTATACTCCGGGACGCTTCGGTAAAGTGGCTTCTAAGTTGGTGAAGCCTGAGAAGGCGGTGATGTTTACCAAACGTGATATGACCGTGCCCGATATTATTATCGGTGAAAACGATAACAAATGGGCGGCTATCCGTGTAGTAAACGCTTCAGAAAAGCCATTAAAAGATTTAAAAATACGCGCGACATTATCGAGCGGACAAACTGCTGAATATAAAACGCAGGATATTATGCCGATGACTGTCCGCAAAATGAAATATCAATTGCCCGCTATCGGTAATTCCGGAACATCGGGTGATATAACTGCCAAAATAGAATTGCTTGACAAGTCGGGTAAAGTTATCGACCAGACTGAAATCGCTTTGCGTCAGGTATTGCCTTCGGTACATCACGAACGTACTTTTGTTAGCCGTATCGATGGTAGTGTACAGTATTATAGTGTAGCTCCTGCCAAACGTCAATCGGTAGGAGAAACTAAAGCGATGGTGCTTACTGTGCACGGCGCAGGTGTAGAAGCACGTAATCAGGCACGTGCATACAAACAAAAAGACTGGACGGATATTATCGCAGCAACCAACCGTCGCCCTTATGGTTTCAACTGGGAAGAATGGGGACGCATCGACGGATTGGAAGTTCTGGAAGAAGCAAAACGTGTATTCAAACCCGAGGAATCTAAAATCTATCTGACAGGTCACTCTATGGGTGGTCATGGTTCTTGGTTCTTGGGTACGACTTATCCCGATAAGTTTGCAGCTGTTGCGCCTTGTGCAGGTTATCCCGATATTGCCGGTTACGGACGCGGACGCGGTGATAATATGCACGACCAGAATAAAACTTATGATGCATTCAAACGTGGAGGCAACGGTGGCCGTGTGATAACATTAGCTAAAAACTTGCAACAATCGGGAGTTTACATTTTCCATGGTAATGCCGACAGTGTAGTATCTCCTACACAGGCTCGCCGTATGCGTGAGGTGCTGGGTAAATTTCATACCGATTTTTGTTATTACGAATATCCGGGTGGTGAACACTGGTTCGGGGATGAGAGTGTAGACTGGCCTCCTATTTTCGAATTTTTTTCCCGCCATTCTATCCCTGCGGCAAAAGAAGTGAAAGAGATTGATTTCCATACGGCTTCTCCTGCCATTTCAGCAAAAGATTACTGGATTCAGGTAGAACAACAGGTTAGACCTTATGATTTTACAAACATCAAAGCATCTCAGAACGGAGATACTATCAAAGTAATCAAAATGGAGAATGCAGCATTGGTGGTGTTCGATATTCCTGCGTTGAGTCCGGCATCTTCGCAAATGATTGTAAGTATCGATGGGCAAAACATTTCAGTTCCTGCTAACAAAAAGGCTGTATTAGCTTTGGAAAACGGCAAATGGAATGTGAAAGGCGATATAAATAAAAAGCAAAAATATTCTGGCCGTTACGGTGGATTCAAGAATGCATATGATAATAATGTGGTATTTGTATATGCAACAAAAGGAAATGCGAAAGAGAACGAATGGTATATGAATAAGGCGCGTTTCGATGCCGAGACATTCTATTATCGTGGTAACGGTTCTATCGATGTGATTCCCGATACGGAATATTCTGTTGCAAAATATCCTAACCGTAATGTAGTTATCTACGGAAATAAAGATAACAACCGGGCATGGGCTACTTTATTAAAAGACTCTCCGATACAGGTAGGTAAAGGTCTTATTACTGCAGGTTCGAAAACTTACAGTGGTGATGATTTAGGTACATATTTCATTTATCCACATCCGCAAAGCGAAACGGCTTCGGTAGGAGTTGTTGCAGGTACAGGCGATGCAGGTATGTATGCTACTTCTCCTAATAATTATATATCCGGTATTACCGGTTTCCCTGATTTAATGATTTACCGTGCCGATATGTTAAAAGACGGTTTATCGAGCATGGAAGCAGCGGGTTTCTTTGACAATAACTGGACATTGGCAACTCAGGATTTTTAACAGGAAAATTCAATAACTATATAATAGCCGGAAATACTAAAACAGATTTCCGGCTGTTTTTATTTAACATATCGAATGGGACGCATTCAATCCATGAATACTTGTTCAATATTATATAGGATATAAACAAATACTACGCCTTTACTTTTCTTTTTTCTCCTATTTTATTATCTCTTCTTTTTTTTAAGTAAGTATATACTAGTTTTTTAAAGTCAATCTCAACTCTGTAGCTTAATTAACCGG
>DAIPZX010000338.1:0-2847 GCA_036781995.1 Massilibacteroides sp.
GCAAATGAATCAAAAATAAACAAATTGATATTTACAAAAAGCAAAAAAATTATTTAAGATCTAAAGACTTTCTTTCTCTGATTACCTCATCGGCAAAGAGTGTTAATAAAACAAAATAGCGAGATTTTATTAAAATCTCGCTATTTTTTATCTGGTCTGATCCGGATCAGTCTTTCAATTTTGCCCAGATGAATTCACGGTTCAAACGAGCGATGTTACTTACTGAAATGTCTTTCGGGCATTCCATTTCACAGGCACGTGTGTTTGTACAGTTACCAAAGCCTAATTCGTCCATCTTGGCTACCATGGCTTTCGCACGGCGAGCCGCTTCTACTTTACCCTGAGGAAGAAGAGCCAGCTGACTAACCTTGGCCGATACGAACAGCATGGCTGAACCATTCTTACAAGCTGCCGCACAAGCTCCACAACCGATACAGGCTGCTGCGTCCATCGCTAAGTCTGCATCTTTCTTTGGAATTGGAATAGCGTTAGCGTCAGGAATACCTCCTGTGTTTACGGATACGAAACCACCTGCCTGAATGATCTTATCGTAAGCTGTACGGTCAACCATCAAGTCGCGGATTACAGGGAAACCGGCAGAACGCCAGGGTTCGATTGTAATTGTTTCGCCATCGTTGAAGCGACGCATGTGAAGCTGGCAAGTTGTTACGCTCGTATCCGGTCCGTGAGGATGCCCGTTGATGTAAAGTGAACACATGCCGCAGATACCTTCACGACAGTCGTGATCAAAGACAACAGGCTCTTTGCCTTCGTTGATCAACTGTTCGTTTAGAATGTCAAGCATTTCCAGAAATGAACTTCCCTGAGAAACGTCTGTCAATTTATACGTCTCGAAAGCACCTTTTTCTCTCGGACCTTTCTGACGCCAGACTTTCAGTGTGATATTTATATTTTTATCCATTGTCGTTAATTTTTTAGAGTTGGTACTTTATTAGTTTTTATAGTTACGTTGTTGACGTACTACAAACTCATAATCAAGCGGCTCTTTCAGCATGACAGGATCTTTATCCTCTCCCTGATATTGCCAGCAAGATACGTAAGCAAACTTATCGTCATGACGAAGAGCTTCTCCTTCTTCAGTCTGGTGCTCAAGGCGGAAGTGCCCACCGCAAGACTCTTCGCGGTCAAGCGCATCATGCGCAATCAGTTCGCCCAGTTCTATGAAGTCTGCCAAACGCAATGCTTTTTCAAGTTCTACGTTCAGGTCTTCAGCAGATCCGGGGATACGAACATTACTCCAGAATTCTTTTTTAAGGGCTTTTAGCTTTTCGATAGCTGATTTTAATCCGGCTTCGTCACGTCCCATACCAACAAAATCCCACATTATGTGGCCTAACTCTTTATGGATGCTATCAACCGAACGTTTACCTTTGATACTCATCAAGCGGTTGACACGGTCGTTGATTTTCTTTTCTGCTTCTTTAAATTCAGGCAGATCCGTGCTGAAACGGGGAACCTGAATTTGGTCTGCCAGGTAGTTTTGAATCGTATATGGCAATACGAAATAACCATCTGCCAATCCTTGCATCAAGGCTGACGCACCTAAGCGGTTTGCACCGTGGTCAGAGAAGTTTGCCTCACCGATAGCGAACAAGCCCGGAATAGAAGTCATCAGTTCATAGTCAACCCAAAGACCACCCATTGTATAGTGTAGTGCAGGGAAGATCATCATCGGTGTTTCGTATGGATTGTCATTTACAATCTTTTCATACATTTGGAAGAGGTTACCGTAGCGTTGTTCTACCACGTTCTTGCCAAGGCGGTTGATCGCGTCGGCAAAGTCAAGATAAACAGCCAGACCGGTATTACCTACGCCATAACCGGCATCGCAACGTTCTTTAGCCGCACGAGAGGCAACATCACGAGGAACTAAGTTACCGAATGCCGGATAACGACGTTCCAGATAGTAGTCACGATCTTCTTCTTTTATCTGAGTCGGCTTCAGCTTTCCTGCGCGGATTGCTTCAGCGTCTTTTATGTTTTTAGGAACCCAGATGCGTCCGTCGTTACGAAGAGACTCAGACATCAACGTTAGTTTAGACTGGAATTCTCCGTGAACAGGAATACAAGTGGGGTGAATCTGGCACATACAAGGATTGGAGAAATAAGCCCCCTTCTTATAACATTGCCATGCTGCGGAACCATTAGATGCCATAGCGTTGGTAGAAAGGAAGAATGTATTGGCATAGCCGCCCGTACCTACAACTACCGCGTGAGCAGAATAACGTTCTACTTTACCTGTAGTCAGGTTGCGGGCAATAATACCACGAGCACGACCATCAACGATTACTACATCAAGCATTTCGTGACGGGTATACATCTTTACTTTGCCTAAACCGATCTGACGGCTAAGCGCGGAATAAGCGCCCAACAATAATTGTTGTCCCGTTTGACCGCGAGCGTAAAACGTACGCGATACCTGAGCTCCACCAAAAGAGCGGTTATCAAGCAAACCTCCGTATTCACGAGCGAAAGGAACACCCTGCGCAACACATTGGTCAATGATTGAATTGGAAACCTCAGCAAGGCGATATACGTTTGCTTCACGAGCACGGTAGTCGCCTCCTTTGATTGTATCATAGAATAGACGGTAAACCGAGTCGCCGTCGTTTTGATAGTTCTTAGCAGCATTGATACCTCCTTGTGCAGCGATAGAGTGCGCGCGACGAGGAGAATCCTGAATACAGAAGTTCAGTACATTGAAACCCATTTCAGCAAGTGAAGCAGCAGCAGAAGCTCCGGCAAGTCCGGTGCCTACAACAATCACGTCCAAGCGGCGTTTGTTTGCCGGGTTCACTAATTTCTGATGGTCTTTATAATTTTTCC
>DAIPZX010000339.1:0-2844 GCA_036781995.1 Massilibacteroides sp.
ATACAGGGGATAAAGTTAGTGTATTTTATGTACTATAATATTAAGTGTATGTTTACGAATCGGCCTACACGATTATGTTGAATTTAAACCGCACGTGGATTCAGAAACAGGGAGATTTCTTTGTCGAGTCTCCGATTATCCTGTTGGCTTCAATCGTGTGGTATCTCAAGATTTACAAGGAAGGTAAATATTGTACATTCCCCCATGCCATTGAATTTTTGAATAAACCATACGCCGATATATTTACGATACTCACCTCGTATCCGGCACTCGAAAACTACCTGTCTCCCTTTATGGATGCCTGGCAGGGAGGAGCTCAAGACCAGCTCCAGGGGCAGATAGCAAGTGCTAAAATCCCCTTATCCAGAATGATAAGTCCGCAACTTTATTGGGTAATGACAGGCAATGATTTTAAACTGGATATCAATAATCCGAAAGAACCGAAGATTCTTTGTGTGGGTAACAATCCGGACCGACAGAATATCTATTCGGCGGCTTTGGGATTGTATAACAGCCGCATCGTCAAGTTGATAAATAAAAAGGGACAACTCAAAAGTTCGGTGATTATTGATGAGTTGCCGACGATATATTTTCGCGGACTCGATAACCTTATCGCCACAGCAAGAAGTAACAAGGTAGCCGTATGTCTTGGATTTCAGGACTACAGTCAGTTAAACCGTGACTATGGGGATAAGGAAAGCAAAGTGATCCAGAATACAGTCGGAAATATTTTCAGCGGGCAGGTTGTGGGAGAAACAGCGAAGAATTTATCGGAACGCTTCGGTAAAGTATTGCAAAAACGGCAATCTATATCTATAAACCGGCAGGATACTTCCACATCTATTAATACACAGATGGATTCTTTGATTCCGGCTTCCAAAATAGCCAATCTCTCACAAGGTACATTTGTCGGTTCAGTCGCTGATAATTTCGGAGAAACCATCGACCAGAAAATATTTCATTCTATGATTGTTGTGGACAATGAAAAAGTTGCCGCTGAAGCCAAAGCATATAAGCCGATACCCATAATCAATGAATTTAAGGATGAAGAGGGACGGGATATTATGGAACAGCAGATTGAAAGGAATTACAACCGGATAAAAAGGGATGTGCTGGATATTATCGAGGAAGAAAAAGACCGGATTCGCAAAGACCCGGATTTGTGTCATTTGTTGGGGGAGAAACCGGAAGGGAAGAAGGAAGATGAGACAGAATAAACAGGTATATATACAATGCCGTTAATAGGCTGTCTGATAATATGTTAAAATACAGAGCATTAGCTATTATCATTCCCGCATTTTTGTTAATGCTATATATAATGCAAAAGAACAAATGTACTTTTGCTAAAGTTCGCCATATGAACGTTTAGCAATCACAATAATTTCTTATCGATAGCCAAAAGAATCCGGACAGGAGAAACCTACTGCTTATAAAACAAGAAGAATAAGAGAATAAAGATATACGACTGATGGGTATGTCAAACCATCCATTTTCTTAATATCGTCTTTTGGGATCTCCCAGATAGATATTCAGATAAAAATCATATTCCCCCAGCTTCTTGTTTTCATCGCTATTGCGGTAATAAGAAATGCTTTTTACATAATCATTGTCGTTTATGCCCACTTCATACAGCCAGTCTTCTACTCTGTACTTTTCCTTTTTAAGACTTTTCTTTCCTTCCTCAGTTAGAATATCTTCCAGATTTGACATTCTAACATCTTTTGCCTCAATCCAGACCCAAGGATTGATGGATTCTCCGACTCTCGGTAAGAATGGGAAATTCCATTCCATTCCGGCAACAAGCGGTTCCCTGAAAAAAGGATGCATGATATGAAACTTGATGTAGGTGCCCATAATTTCATGATTTTAAGTTGAATAAAACTATCGTAAAGGTAGAAAATAAATAGATCTATAAGTTCAAAGAAACGGATTATTTTTATCCATACTTGACCGATTTTACATTCAAAACAGAATGTTAAAAGATATCACCTTCCGCATAAATAATCCCTCCCCTTTGCCTTCCCATGCAGTCCCTCCTTAAGAAGATAACCTGAATCCTGTTTTTTCCACGTTCAGGCCCTGACGGGTTTTAGCGAAAAATTTACAATAGCTTCGCTTGTAAATTTTCCCCGTAAAAAACGTTCCAAAAACAAGATTCAAGTTGAGCGTATGATCAGGGACTTAGCATGTGAAGCCGAAACGATGACGCATATTATAATTGCCGGGCAGGGATGCTGTGACAATATCTATTCTTGGAACAGCATATAATGTTCTACACCAATTATTACTAACCAATATTTTCTGCATCCTATCTAATAAGGAACAATTAACGGGGGGGGGGGACAAAAGCTGCTCCCCTCTCGAATCTGCATATTACCTGTTTTTCTCTCGTCTCCATTTTCTCTCATCGTAATTCTTACCTTTTTCTTTTTCTACCCGTTCCGTCTTTTCATCAAATGGTGAAACAAGATGCTATATAGTGAAACAGATAGCCATCTGTTTACAAAACAGCACCTTGTGTCATCCTGATATTTATTTTTGAGGCGATAAGTTTATTTATTCACCTGTCAAAAACAAAAATATGGCGGAAGAAAGCATCCGGGGAGACACCCCCAAACAACCCATCCGGGAGAATGAGCAACTGAGCGACATCATTCTCATTCTCGACAAAATGGAACTGCTTTTACAGGCAGTCTCCAAGCTCGACAAGAACGGTAAATACGAAACCGTACCTGCCGACAAGAAGCACAAGAACTCTTTCCTGAAAGTAGACAAGTATTCCAATATCGTGGAAAACTTCTTCAAGAATCTTTGGAGCCAGTTGAAAGACCCGACCCGGTTCGG
>DAIPZX010000340.1:0-2832 GCA_036781995.1 Massilibacteroides sp.
TAGTGATGTTGAAAACAGGGTTACTCCCCAATAACGAATGGCTGAATAGTTACACAACAAGACAAACGCGTTAAAAAAACACCATCGCTCTTTGCGAGGAACGAAGCGACGACACTATTTTAGATACTATTTAACACACACCGGATTGCTTCGTTGCGCTCGCAAATGGCATCTTTAAGCGTCAGAGCAATCGCCCGGTCTTGTGCTTTCAGACCGACTCCGAACGATGCAAAACATAAAATACAGAAATATACAGTCCTCATGATTCAGCATTAATTAATTTCACAGCAAAAAGCAAAAGCTATGCCATAGAATTAAATCGCTGATATTCTGAATATTTAAGCTTCACCCTATTGTTCAAAAACGAACACTTTGTTCGTTTTTAACCAAGCACAACAGGAAATTCGCCATAGTTTGCCGTCCTTCTCTATTTACCTTTTTTCTATCTTTGCGCCTTATTTCAAAAAAACTCTAATTTTAAATAAACGATGAAGAAATTTTTTGCTTTGGGATTTCTGGCTTTATTCTGTATGGTTGGAAATGCACAAAATGTCCAATTCCATTACGATTTCGGAAAAACACTTTATGACAAAGATTTTGGGACCCGCCCTCAACTAACCACAACAGTAGAAATGTTTAAGCCGGACAAATGGGGAAGCACTTTCTTCTTTATAGATATGGACTATACGGGTAAAGGGGTAGTTGGTGCTTATTGGGAAATCGCTCGTGAATTATCATTCCGGGAGTCTCCTCTTTCTATCCATGTAGAATATAACGGAGGGAATGCTAAAGGCAACTATATCAACAATGCTTATCTGGGAGGTTTAACTTATACCTATAATAATACGATTTTCAGCAAAGGATTCACGTTTACTCCGATGTATAAATACATTCATGGCAACGACAGTCCGCACAATTTCCAGCTAACCGCAACATGGTATCTTCATTTTGGCAGAAACGGTTTATGTACATTCAGTGGATTTGCTGATTTCTGGCGTGAAAAAACGCTTCCGTCTATAGGCGACTATCAGTTCTTATCAGAGCCTCAAATATGGATTAACTTAAACAAAATCAAAGGGATAGACGACAAATTCAACCTCAGCGTCGGCTCTGAAGTAAAATTGAGAAACAACTTTGCTTTCATGGAAGGCTTTTATGCAATCCCGACTTTAGCACTTAAATGGTCATTCGATTAAAGAGATAAATAGGATGTTGCAAAAACTATTCGGGTTCGACAAGAAGACGATGCGGTTTTGTTCGTTCTCTTTGTTCTCTGATACGTTTTCGGATAAACCAAATATAAAAAAAAGACACTCGATTGAGTGTCTTTTTTTTATACTATTTTGATTCGTGTTAATTTTTTAGTAAAGTTTCAATTTCTTCGACAGAAGAGCGAAAAGATTTATTTGTTTCAATCTGATCCTTAATCGTTTTACAAGCATGAAGCACTGTTGCGTGATCTTTTTTCCCTACCACCTTACCAATATGAGAAAAAGAGCAATCCGTATATTTTTTTGCTAAAAACATCGTTACCTGTCTTGCCTGCACAATCTCTCTCTTTCTGGAACGCGTTTGTATAGCTGTTAGTTCAAGGTTATAGTAATTACATACAACTTCCTGAATCATTTGAACAGAAATCTGCTTCTTCTCTAAGCGAACAGCCTGTCCGATCACACGTTTAGTCAAAGATAAGTCTATCTCACGATTATTAATCACGGCATTTGCCATCAGCGAAACCAAAATACCTTCCAGATCACGAACGTTTTCAGTTACATTATCTGCTATGAAGTTAAAGACCTCATCAGGAATAACAATTCCGTCATGGCTGATTTTATTCTTTAAGATTCTTCTTCGCAAATCCGGATCAGGACGATATAGTTCGGCAGTAAGTCCCCACTTCAAGCGGGTTACCAATCGTTCTTCCATACCTAACAGATCAACCGGAGCTTTATCTGATGTCAAAATAAGCTGCTTTCCTAATTGATGCAGGTGATTAAATATATGAAAGAATGTATTCTGGGTCTTATCCATTCCGATCATCTCCTGGATATCATCAAGAATCAAAACATCTATATTCTGATAAAAATTCAGGAAGTCATTGGTCGTA
The DNA here is from genome assembly GCA_036781995.1 of Massilibacteroides sp. Classification (GTDB taxonomy): domain Bacteria; phylum Bacteroidota; class Bacteroidia; order Bacteroidales; family Tannerellaceae; genus Massilibacteroides. Next base: position 2,108 of record DAIPZX010000340.1, read on the forward strand.
TTCTTACGTATAGCATCCGTAAACTGGATTCTGAATAAGTGAGACGAAACATATAATACTTTTTTCTCCGGATGCAAATCTCTGATACGCATACCTACAGCATGACATAAATGAGTTTTCCCAACACCGGAAGGTCCAAATACAAACAACGGATTAAATGTTGTTTTCCCGGGTTTCTGAGCAACTGCTTCGCCGGCTGTGCGTACTAACTTATTACTCGTTCCTTCAAAGTAATTTTCAAAAGTATACTTCGGATTTAATTGAGGATCCAACTCCTGAGGCGTTGGCTGAACAAAAGGATTAGGAGCTTTAGTCGCATCTTGGGGAGCCGCCTTCTTTACCATCACAGAAGTATTCTTTGCCGGATAGTCTACAGCTCCACCTGTCGTCCTATCGACCATTGCCCGATAATTCAGGATTGTACCCTGTCCTATTACTCTATACAGCGTAACTTTCAACACATTTACATATTTTTCCTCAAGATATTCATAGAAGAACTGACTGGGCACCTGAATGGTAAATTTATTTTCTTCGTACGAAAGAGGTATAATAGGTAAGAACCAAGTGTTAAAAGCGGCTTCAGGTACGATATCCTTAATAACGGCCAGGCATTTGTTCCACAATATTTGGTAATCAGCTTGCATCTTTTCTTACTTCCAACAATAACTTTTTTTATTATGTACCACAAAGTTTAGAAATTAATTTCAAAAAAAAAAGGTCGAATA
>DAIPZX010000341.1:0-2827 GCA_036781995.1 Massilibacteroides sp.
GGAAGAAAAATCACCCCTGGACACAAGGTGCAGTTTTTCCATAAGCCGGTAAATTAAAAAAACCAATGTCGCACTATCGCGAGCATTGGCTCAAAGATAATTGTTTTTTTGTATTTAGACTTCCCTCTCAAAAACTGATTTTTGAGAAAAAAGGCTAAAGGTTATTCATGCGGCTGGTAGTTCGGATTGTTTATTTCATATCTGAAAACAACCTGGCCATTCTCTGCCCTTCCTTTATGTGTAAGTGTCATATCGCAGATTTCACTTAACATGACGGAGGCGGTATTATCGGCATACATCCGGGCTATGAGCCGCTTTACGCCAAGTTCTTTAAATCCATAATCAATTAACCCCTGGCATATTTCCCTGCCATAACCTTTACGCCAGAAAGGAGAATCAATGATATAGCCAAGCTCTAATATCGGCAGTTCATTGATGGAATTAAACAAAGCGGCTTCTCCTATGACTTCTCCGGTACTTGCTAATTCCACGGCAAAAGCGCCATAACCCAGTGAATAGTTTTTATTGGTGTTTTTATATTTGTCTTCCAGTTCACTGAGTGTCCAGTCGTATTTTCCGTCTGAAATAAATCTCATGTTGACCTTTTGTGTGTAAAAACCCAGTAGCGTGTCAAGATCGTGAATCTCTATATCCCTGACGATAAGGCGGGGTGTTTTAAATCTAATCATAAGCTTTTAAGTTTTTTTCAAAAACAACAACAAAAACAAAAATAAAGATTTTATTGTATCTTCGTCTATTATTTAGATGATTAATGAAAACAATCATACAAATTCTGATGTTTTTATGTATGGGATGTTATTTCTCATCCTGTGAAACGAAGCGTATTATGACAAAGAACGAGTTGGATTTGATAGGAAAATATGATGAATATACACCATTTCGGGTGTTGGAAGTGTCTTTCCCTGAAGAATTAAAAATACTCAGAGCCAAGAATGAAGATGTAAAATTTGATCATGATCTTGCCTTAAAGCAATTGATAAGCAGGCTTAAGGTTACTTTAAAAGAAGAGCAGGGTGTAGGGATTGCTGCTCCCCAGGTAGGAATCAACCGTAATTTGTTTTTGTTTGTTCGCGTTGATAAAGAAGAAGAACCGGTCGAGGTTGCGATAAATCCCCGGATTGTAAATCATCCGGAAGAAACGGTCTGTTTTGAATACGATGGTTGTTTATCCATACCCGGTGTTTCGGGAAACTCAGTTCGTTACCCCTGGGTTGATGTTGAATATACTAACGAGCAAGGCAAACGAGTAAAAGAAAGGCTGGAAGGATACAGTCGGCGTGCTAATTTCGTGGGCGTTATCTTCCAGCATGAATATGATCATTTGCAAGGTGTCTTATTTACAGACAAACTTTGTCCCGTCAATTCTGTTTCTTCAGAAGATTAAGTAACATCAATAAAGCCATATTAGAAGAACGCAGAATGTTCTGTTCACGGATAGAACTGAATTGATAGCATTCGGATACCACCTCTGAACCGATAGCTGCGGCAATCCAAACTGTTCCTACAGGCTTGTCGGGCGTTCCGCCATCAGGACCGGCTATGCCTGAAGTGGCTACGGAACAATCACATCCAAGTTGGCGTATAGCGCCTAAGGCCATTTGTTCGACTACTTCGCGACTAACAGCCCCATGTTTTTCTATGTCTTCGGGGTTTACGCCCAATACCTTTTCTTTTACCTTATTACTATAAGAAACAATGCTGCCTGAAAAATAAGCGGAGCATCCGGGTGTGGAAGTGATTATACTGGCTATTTTCCCTCCTGTGCAACTTTCTGCCGTGCCCAATGTCAGCTGTTTTTCTTTTAGAATCGCGCCAATTAACTCATCCGGAGCTTTGTCTTCTTCCGTTAATATATGTCCCTGCAAAAGATCGCGTAGTTTTTGTTGCTGACCGGCGAGCATCGCTTGCGCTTCATTTCGCGTATCTGCATGAATCGTCAGACGGAGTCGGATTAACCCCGGTTGTGGCAAATAAGCCAGTTTAACATTTGGAGGTAATGCGTTTTCAAATGCTTCCAGATGAATTGCCAGCATAGATTCCGAAAATCCGTTCACCCAGGTCGTATGGTGAAGAATATGTATGTCTTGTCTGAATTGCTTTTTCAGGCGGGGAAGAATCTCATTTGAGATCAGCCATTTCATTTCGTAGGGAACTCCGGGCATGGAGACAAGCACTTTGCCGTTTCTCTCAAACCAGGTGGAAGGAGCCGTTCCCGCGCGATTCTGTATCACGATCGCTTTGTTTGGTACCATCGCCTGGTCACGGGTGAGTTCGTTCATTGCCCGTCCGTTTCGGTTGAATATATTTTCAATGTTCTGATATACTTCATCGGAGAAGTGTAATTGGCTGTCGAAATATTTGCAAAGCGTTTTGCGGGTTATGTCGTCTTTTGTTGGTCCGATACCACCTGTTACCAATACTACTTCAGCCCGGTTCATAGCAGAGTCTATCGCTGCAAGCATATCTTCTTCAATATCGCCGACTGTTACTTTTCTTATTACATGAAAGCCTTCGCTTTCTAATTGTTGTCCCATCCAGGCTGAGTTTGTATCTACTACCTGACCGATCAGTAGTTCATCCCCGATCGTTATAATCTCTACATTCATATTTTTATTTCACGTTCATCACGAACAACAAAGTTACATGAAATATCTTCTGCTTGTCTTTTTTTTCTCTATATCTATCTTAACATACCGTTGGATACATGTATCCATTTTGAGGCAGCGTGCTCTAAAACCGATTTAAACGACCTTTTACGGGGTGTGCGTTTTTTTGATTTCCGAAAAAAATCGCAATTTTCTAAATG
>DAIPZX010000342.1:0-2817 GCA_036781995.1 Massilibacteroides sp.
AGTCCGTCAATTTGCAAATAACTAACCATGTTGTATTTCATTTTTTTGCAAAGGTACGTATTTCTACTTTGATAAAATCTATATCTTTGTTGTATCAATGTTTTGTGTCCAGGTTATTCTTATTTTAAAATATTACTAATTCGTATGAAATTAAAGAAAAAAACTTTCACCGGACTGGTGAATGTAGGTTTGTGTTCCGGCTTGATTTTGGGAGCTTTTGCTTCTTGTCAGCAAAATGCTGCTGAAAACGCAACGCGCAATCTAACGCAGTATGTTGATCCGTATATCGGGACAGGAGATCACGGACATGTGTTTTTAGGAGCTAATGTGCCTTTTGGAGCTGTTCAGTTAGGCCCGTCTAACATAACCCAGGGTTGGGACTGGTGTTCGGGCTATCATATCACAGACTCTACGATTATGGGCTTTGCTCACACCCACCTGAATGGAACGGGTATCGGAGATTTGGGTGATGTTGTGTTTATGCCTTTAACAGGTGAGCCGATTCTGCGAAGAGGTATTCATGGAGATCAGTCAACAGGTTTATACTCTCTGTTCAGAAGAGAAACAGAAAAAGTAAAACCGGGTTATTATGCCGTGCATCTGGATCGCTATGATGTGGATGTGGAACTGACAGCTACTAAACGCGTAGGTTTCCACAAGTACACTTATCAGGCTGCATCGGCTGCTGATCCTAAGTTAGTGATCGACCTGACTGCCGGTATTGGCTGGGATAATCCTGCAGAAGGACATCTGGTGCAGGAGAATGATTCAGTTATTTCCGGTTATCGTTTCTCCAGAGGCTGGGCAAAAGATCAACGTATTTACTTTACGGCAATATTTTCCGAACCGGTGACGGCTTTTGCTGTTTACGACACGACTGCTATTCAGGAAGGAAACAGTATCACCACCCGCCGTGCCTATGGTGTAGCTCAATTTGCTGCTGCTGATCAGGCGAAAGAAGTATATGCCAAGGTAGCTATCTCTCCGGTGAGCGTAGCAGGAGCTAAAGCGAATCTGGCGGCAGAGCTTCCGGGATGGGATTTCGGACAGGTGATAGCGGATGCCGATCAGGCATGGAATGAAGAGTTGAATAAGGTACAGGTAACATCGAATGAAGCATCAGTTATGCGTACATTCTATACCGCTTTATACCATACCATGACAGCGCCTTCTGTGTTCAGTGATGCAGATGGAAGCTATTGGGGTTCGGATAAAACGGCTCGTGCAAATGAAGGGTTCACCAATTATACTACTTTCTCTCTTTGGGATACGTATCGCGCCGCTCATCCGTTGATGACCATTATTCATCCGGAAAAAATGCCTGATATCATCAATACGATGTTGAATATCTATAAACAACAAGGGAAACTTCCTGTATGGCATTTAATGGCTAACGAAACCGACTGTATGGTGGGCAATCCGGGTATTCCTGTGGTGGCGGATGCTTACCTTAAAGGTTTTGCCGGTTTTGATAAAGATTTGGCCTTTGACGCAATGAAGACTTCCGCCATGTTGGATGACAGAGGGCTTAATCATTATAAAGAATTAGGTTATGTACCTTTTGACCTTGAAAACGAATCGGTAGCAAAAGGAATGGAATATGCGCTTGCAGACTGGGCGCTTGCTCAGGTGGCTAAAGAAAGAGGCGCTACGGATGATTATAACTATTTCCTGCAAAGAAGTAACTCTTTCACTAAATACTTCGACAAGAGTATCAATTTTGTAAGAGGTGTTGACTCAAAAGGAAACTTCAGAACAGAGCCGCTCGATCCATTTAAGTCTGTTCATATGGCGAATGACTATACCGAAGGTAACGCATGGCAATATACCTGGTTAGTTCCGCAAAATGTGCAAGGGTTAGTTGATCTGTTCGGTAGCGAAGATAAGTTTATTGAAAAGTTGGATTCGCTGTTTATAGTGCAAGGTGATATGGGGGCTGAAGCATCTCCGGATATTAGCGGATTGATTGGTCAGTATGCGCATGGCAATGAACCGAGTCATCATGTGTTGTATCTTTATCCGTATGTAGGACAGCCTTGGAAAACAGCCGATAAAGTACGTGAAACAATGACAACCCTTTATCACGATGCTCCTGCCGGACTGTGTGGCAACGAAGACGTAGGTCAGATGTCGGCATGGTATGTGCTTTCTGCACTTGGATTCTATCAGGTAGCTCCTGCCGGAGGTGTGTATGTATTCGGCAGTCCGATCATAGACGAAGCCGTAGTGCATGTTGGTTCAGGCAAAACATTTACGATCAAAGCAAACAACAATAGCGCTGACAATAAATACATTCAACAAGTAACCTTGAACGGACAGCCTTATACAAAATCTTATATTGAATTTAAGGCTATCGCGGCAGGCGGCGAATTAGTGTTCGAAATGGGTAATACGCCATCAGCTACATTCGGTGTAGCTAAAGAGGATCGTCCGCAAACGGTTCAATAAAAAGAAATGTATAGGCTGATGGAAAAACGGGTAAAGGACATGGCTTGAACGAAACAAAGCAGCATTAAAGTAAATATGTTAGTTTGTATTCTAAAGAACTTTCAGTTTATTTGTACTGTTATTGTCAATGAATAATTAAGAACTAAGGTATGAAGAAAAATTTAGGAATTATTTTTACTATGCTCCTGTTAAGTACGCTTGCAGCATCGGCGCAAATAGCGTTTGGTGTCAAAGGAGGTTTAAATATCTCAAAAGTACATTTTAGTAGCGATATGATAGATACAGATAATCTTACCGGATTTCAGATTGGTCCTATGGCTGAGTTTACTGTCCCTCTGTTGGGTATAGGTATGGATGCCGCTATTTTGT
>DAIPZX010000343.1:0-2813 GCA_036781995.1 Massilibacteroides sp.
AAAACTATGAACGCCCTCGCTTTTTATTTGATGTCTGTCTGATTCCTTATTTGATGACATACAAAGAACTGATCGATTCGTTATTGCATACGCGGCGGATCGCTTTGGCGAACATGTCGGCTACGGATAATACTTTCACCTTTTCGCATTTCTTGGAGTAAGGGATTGAATCGGTAAAGACCATCTCTGTTAATGCGGACTGATCTACACGTGAAGAGGCCGGGTCAGACATGACTGCGTGACTGGCAATAGCGCGAACGGATTTTGCTCCGTTTTCCAACATCAGGTTGGCTGCTTTTGTGATTGTACCTCCCGTATCTACCATATCATCCACAAGAAGCACGTCCAGACCGGTTACATCCCCAATTATACGCATTTCGGCTACTTCATTGGCGCGCAGGCGTGATTTGTGACAAATAACCATCGGAAGCCCCAGGTATTTAGAGTAGCTGCTTGCGCGTTTTGTTCCTCCTACATCGGGAGTGGCAATACATAGATTTTCCACATTCAATGACTCTTTGATATAATCCAGGAATACGGAAGATGCGTACAGGTGATCAACAGGGACATTAAAGAAACCTTGTATCTGGTCTGCATGCAAATCCATCGTGATTAGCCGGTTTATACCGGCGGTGCTCAACATATCTGCAATCAACTTGGCGCCGATCGAAACACGCGGCTGGTCTTTCCTGTCCTGGCGAGCCCAGCCAAAATAAGGAATAACAGCAATGATCGAATGAGCGGAAGCACGCTTCGCCGCGTCAATCATAAGTAACAACTCCATCAGATTGTCTGAATTGGGAAAGGTAGATTGAACTAAGAATACATCGCGTCCGCGAATAGATTCTTCATAAGAAACAGCGAATTCTCCATCAGCAAAATGCTGAATGTTCATCTGTCCTAACGGACAACCAAGACTATTGCAAATTTTTTCTGCAAGATAACGGGAATTGCTTCCCGAAAACACCAAAAAAGGAGTTTGTGTACTCATTATTCCGAATATTTTCTTTAGAATGAATAAAATTAATTGTGCCACAAAAGTACAAAACTTATTCGCAATAAACTTGTAATCTGTTTACTTTCCTTATGCTCAATATTAGGTGTAACTAAATTTCAAAACCTTTCCGGACTGTGGGGCGATAGTCAACTGATAAGGACAAGCGTTAGTCAGCGTGCCGATGCGTTCTTCTCCGGAAAACAGATCCTTTACCTTCGCCGGCTTGTTGTCCGGGATGTTTAATGCGGAAAAAGCTTGCTGAGGTATATTTACACATACGGTTTGTTCTGTCCTGTCAAAATTGACAACAACCAGAAATACTTCATTTTCATACTGACGTAGAAATGCATACTGACGATGTGGGTTGAAATGTTCATTATGCACGTTGGCGTAGACAAGGTCATGAAAAGTACCTTGGCTTACCACCTCTTCTTTGGCTATGCCGTTTAGTAACTTTTCATAGAAAGATCTTAGCCTTCCTGCCTCCTCAGGCAGGTTGTTGTTCAGCCAGTCGCGTACGGAAGACATACTCCAGTAGTCAAAGATGGTTGTTCGTCCATCCCGTCCGCTGTAGCCTTCTTCGTCCATCCCGCGTTCGCCTAATTCCTGCCCATTATAAATCATGACGGGGTTGGTATTCATTAAAGCGGAGACGATCATGGCGGGAATAGCAGCAAATCCGTTTTCGGCAAAGAAATCGGATGCAATGCGTTGTTCGTCATGGTTTTCCAGAAAGTTCAGCATATATTGCTGAATACCTTCTACTGATTTCCAGCAATCCGTAATCCGGCTCGCGGGTATGTTTCCCCAGATAACTTCTTTTAATGTGTCATACAAGCCTACTTTGTCATAAAGATAATCGAAGTTTCCGTTGGTTATATAGTTCCTGTATTCGGCAGGATTATATACTTCGGCTATAAAGCAGATATCTCCTTTGGCTTTTACCTGTGGTATTACCCAATTCCAAAACTCTACTGGAACCATTTCTGCCATGTCGCAACGAAAGCCGTCAACACCTTTTCCTGCCCAGAAGAGTAATATATCCAACATTTTTTTCCAGGTGGAGGGGGTTGGGTTGAATCGCTTTTGCCCTCCGTTCATATAATCGATTCCGTAATTCAGTTTGACGGTTTCGTACCAGTCGTCTTTACCTGGGGTGGTGCTGAAACAATTGTTTCCTGTAGCCTTTGCCGGAAATTCGCTATACAGAAAATCTTCCATTTGAGCATCCTTATAATACCTTAGCACAAGCGCGTTTCCGGGTATATAATAGAAGTTATTATTCACATCGAAAGCCTTGTTTGTATCATCGTTTTGACCGAGGTCTTCAACATAAGCGGGACGGCTATCGGAATAGTATCCCCGGGCAACATGGTTCGGAACAAAATCGATAATTACTTTTAAACCTGCCCGGTGCGTACGTTCGACTAATGCCTCAAACTCGTCCATCCTGTTTTCTACGTTGTCGGCCAGGTCCGGAGCTACATTATAATAATCCTGGATTGCATAGGGAGAACCGGCTCTGCCTTTTACTGTTGCGGTATGGGCGGTTTTGATGCCGTATTTAGAATAATCCGTTTCGGTTGCATATTCAATTATACCCGTATACCAAAGATGGGTAACTCCTAATTCTTTTATACGTTGTAATATATTGTCGGAAAATGCAGAGAATTTACCAACCCCATTCTCCTTTATGTCTCCGTTTTTTTTGAGAGAAGAATTCCTGTTTCCGAATAATCTGGGGAATGCCTGATAAATAATTGTTTTACCTTTCTCTTTCATCATTTTATGTTGTTTTTTAGATATAAAATCCATT
>DAIPZX010000344.1:0-2803 GCA_036781995.1 Massilibacteroides sp.
AATAAGCCCCGTAACCCCGTAGGCTTTAGAAAACCAACAGATAATAAATAATTACTTCATTGTTAAAGAATTGTAAATGCATAACTTTTTAGGTAAATAATTCGTTATTTTGCAGAAAAATTGGGTGGTGTGTTGTCTTTGCGCATTTATTCAATTCAGTTAATTAAAAAGGTATCGTCAGATGGCTGATAATAAAAAGATTAGTTCGGTTTCTTTCTTTAATTCCCGTCTTACCTCCATCATAAGCATAGCCTTGGTTTTGTTTTTGTTAGGTCTTGTGTTTTTAATCGGATTGTTAGGAAACAAACTGTCTGTATATGTGAAAGAAAATCTGTCTTTTTCAATTATCTTAAAAGATAATCAGAAGGAGGCGGATATCAAAAGAATACAAAAAACGCTGGATGCTCAACCTTATATAAAGTCTACTAATTATATATCTAAAGAGCAGGCAGTAAAAGAACTGGAAGAAGAACTGGGCGAAGACCCGGAAACATTTCTTGGGTTTAACCCTTTGCTGGCTTCTATCGAAGTGAAGCTGAATTCCGAATACGCCAATGCGGATAGTATGGCTATAATAGAGAAAGACATAAAAAGCTATACCTCTGTGTCTGATTTGCTTTATCGGAAAGATATGATGGAACTGGTCAACGAAAATATGAAGAAAATCGGTCTTGTCCTCTTTGGGTTGGCTGTTTTGCTGATGGTTATTTCTTTTGTGTTAATCAGCAATACGATTCGTCTTTTGATCTATTCCAAACGTTTTTTGATTCATACCATGAAATTGGTGGGCGCTACATCCGGATTTATCCGCGCTCCGTTTATCCGTTACAATATGGTTAGCGGTCTGTTTGCTGCCTTGCTGGCCATATTGCTGCTTACAGCGGCGTTATATTATTTGCAGCGTGAATTGAGCGGTTTTATACAAATAGTGGATTTGACCACCCTGCTGGCTGTTTATGGCGTTGTGTTGGTTTTGGGGGTTTTATTATCCGTATTTGCTACAATCGTTTCGGTAAATAAATACCTTCGTTCAGGAATAGATAAATTATACTACATATAAATAAAAGAAAAGATGGCTAAAAGAGACTTTGCTTTTGGTAAGATAAATTTTATACTGATTGCCGTAGCAGCGGTGCTTATTGTAATTGGCTTCGTGTTGATGAGTGGAGGCGGATCGACTGACGGCGTGTCCTTTAACCCGGAGATATTCAGCACGCGAAGAATTGTTGTAGCTCCGGTTGTGACGATGTTGGGTTTCCTTTTGATGATTGCCGGTATTCTTATAAACAGTAAAGAAAAAGAAACGGCAGAATGAGTTGGATAGAAGCTTTGGTGCTTGGCTTAATCCAGGGACTTACTGAGTTTTTGCCTGTGAGCAGTAGCGGGCATTTAATTATTGGTGGAGAAATTTTCGGGCTGAGCGGAGAAGAAAATCTGACTTTTGCAATTGTTGTGCATGCGGGAACCGTTTTAAGTACGATCGTTGTGTTATGGCCTGAAGTATCTGCACTATTTAAAGGTTTTTTTAGTTTTAAATGGAATAAGGAAACGCAATTTATTGCTAAAATATTCCTGTCTATGATTCCGGTTTGTATCGTTGGCTTATTTTTTAAGGATTATGTGGAGGCGCTTTTTGGTCATGGGTTGTTATTGGTTGGCTGCATGCTGTTGTTGACAGCCGTGTTGCTGACTTTTTCATATTACGCCAAGCCTCGCCAGAAAGAGGTAATTAGTTATAAAGATGCTTTTCTGATAGGTTTGGTGCAAGGGTTGGCTGTACTGCCCGGGCTTTCCCGGTCGGGGTCAACAATTGCCGCCGGTTTATTATTGGGTAATAAGAGAGAATTGGTAGCCAAGTTTTCTTTTTTGATGGTTATCATCCCGATTTTGGGCGAAGCATTTCTGGATCTGCTGAAAGGCGGTTTCTCTCCTGCGGCGTCCGGTATTTCCACTGCTTCATTGGTTGTGGGTTTTCTGGCGGCATTTGTGTCTGGAGCTCTGGCGTGTAAATGGATGATTAAATTAGTAAGTCAAGGTAAGCTGATTTATTTTGCTTATTATTGTTTGTTTGCCGGATTGTGTGCTGTTGTATATTCGTTGATTTAAGAAACAGATGGATTTTATTGCAGGAGAAGTTCTCTTTTTTAATAAGCCACTGACGTGGACGTCATTTGATTTGGTTAATAAGTTCCGGTATAAATTGTCCCGGAAACTGAATGTAAAAAAAATAAAAGTCGGACATGCGGGTACATTGGATCCGTTGGCAACAGGTGTGATGATTATCTGTACCGGAAAGGCTACGAAACGGATTGATGAGTTTCAGTATCAAACCAAGGAATACGTTGCTACCATTAAGTTGGGGCAAACCACACCTTCTTTTGATCTGGAAACGGAGGTTGACCAACAGTATCCTGCCGGACATATCACAAGAGAACTTTTAGACCGGGTTTTGCCTTCTTTTGTCGGAACGATAGAACAGGTGCCACCTGTTTATTCGGCTTGTAAAATAGATGGTAAAAGAGCCTACGAACTGGCTCGTGAAGGAAAAGAAGTAGCACTCAGGTCAAAAACATTAGTTATAGATGAATTGGAGATTTTATCCTGTGAATTGCCTGTTGTGAAGCTTCGAATTGTTTGCAGTAAAGGTACGTATATCAGGGCATTGGCGAGAGATATCGGACTGGCGCTTGATTCTGGAGCTCATTTAATCGCATTGGAGCGTACTCGCATCGGCGAGGTAACGCTGGATAAATGTATGAGTCCGGAAGATATAGATTCTTTTCTGGCTCAAGTAGAAATAGAA